>JARYLI010000009.1 GCA_029907715.1 Methanothrix sp. | reverse complement strand
CAATCATGAGCGGAGGCCGGACCTCAAGGTAACGCCTGAGGGTCCTCGCGCAGTCATCGGTGATGTAGACTATCCCCTCTTTCCCACCTTTGCCCTCCACACGGAGTGTTAAGGTCTTCAAATCCAGGTCGCAGTCGTCCAGGTTGCATAGCTCACTTGCACGCAGGCATCCATAGAACAGCGTCTTGAGCATTGCAAGATGGTTTCGTTGGAGCAGACAGCAAACAGCCTGGCAATATCGTTTTCGTCAAAGAAATGCGGTATCGTGTTCACCGGTCTGAGGAAATTGAAACTTATGGATTTCCCACGCATCTTATAATACCGCTGGATGGCAAACAGTAGTTGTTGATTGAGCTTCGCGACAGCCTCTTATCATAGAGTGTTTCCTGGAACGCTGCAAAATCGTCGGCATCTGGCTCATCAGTTTGTGCAAACTCCAGGAACTTCCCGACCCGGAAGACATACGAGGATATTGTTGACTCCCTGAGACCGTTCTCCTCGAGATATCGGGTATACCTCCTCAATGCTGGTTTGAAGTCCTCGGTATGTACTTCTCTCTTCCAGTTCACATCCAGCCGCTTCTTTGGCATCACATACCCTCCTCGAAGCAGCGCGTGAAAAAGAATCCAGCATCTGATAGAATAATTCTGATGAAGTCATAAATCAAAAATCGATATGCCCAAATGCGGGGGATGGGATTCGAACCCACGAACTCCTGCGAGACTGGACCCTGAATCCAGCGCCTTTGACCTGACTTGGCAACCCCCGCATCACGATGTATGCGATCACATCCCGCACACGAAGCGCGGGTCTCGAATTCATTTCTGTCAGGCGCCGTCATCCGCTGTGGGATGTCCCACACATCTCAAAGGACATGCAGTTCAGACCGCTCCGACCCCGCTCCTCCCTGCCGGGAGCATCTGGCCAGAGGAGCATCTCCTTGGAGCGCTTCCCTGCCCTGACAGCGAAGTTGACTCACGATCAAAGAATAAAAGGATTACGCATAACCAGGGGAATCATCGAGTTCGGACGATGGACCCTTGTTATGCACACCGCCCTCTGGATAAGAGGCCTGCGGATGGTGTGAACCGCAGACCGGAGAGAGCGATTTCGGTAATGAACACGAGATCCAGCCGGGCACAAGCTTAAAATAAGGATCAGTTCTACCAGGCATCGTGGATGGTGGGGGAAAGGATGGCTTGGCCTGGCCTGCTGGGAGATGTTCAGGATGTAGGAGGTCGTGTGATCAGGCCTAAAAGCGAAAGGATCGGTATAGAGATGAGAAAAAAGCTGGTATCCATGTTGCTGCTTCTTGTGATATTCACCGGACTCTGCAGCGCTGCAAACTACATGTACGAGAAGTCAGTGGTGAAGGGCGTTGGATACAGAAACCTGGAGATCGTGATATCCACGCAGTACGGGTACAGCGGAGCAAAGCTCGTCGAGAAGCAGTCGGGAAGCGGCAACGTGAACTCGAGAATAGAGCTCGAGGCAGAGAGGCAGCTGAGCAGTGGCTACGATCCGCTCTACACGTCCTGTGACTACCCGACCGGCAGCGATTACCCAATGGACTACATCAACTTCACATCGGAGCAGGATCTCGAGTACATGCCTGTGAGCTACCAGACGGGCACATACGATCAGAAGTGGATAGACAAGCTGTGCGTCCAGAACTACAGGATCGGTGCAGTTGTGACAGAGATGTACACACACGCTGAGCATCTTCAGAAGAGCACGGAGATCAAGACGAGAGCATACGGATTCGATAATGGATACGCCGATAATGTGAACAGCTGCTGCACAGGAGTGCTTGAGGCCAACATCAACAGCAACGTGATCGGTGTCGCTCACATCGGATGGATGTCAAGAGAGCCAGAGGCACAGGATATAGTCAAGGGCAGGCACGTCGAGTACGGCCGGAGCATTGAGGATCTAACAGGTGTTTTCTCAATAGAGAAGTTCATCCAGCTCTGGGGCAACTCGACATGCGGCGCGATAAGCGTTGACTGGCTGCCTTGCATATAAGATGACAAAAAAAAGATCCCGCACCATCGCGGGGTCGTGGCTTTTTCCATCTTTCTTTTCTGCGGAGAACTGCGGAACATTCCTGATCTGCTGCTTCTGAGTGAGCCCAGAATCACTCCTTCTCTGCAGGTGGTGTGAAGACCCTCTGTCCCAGCTCCTTATCGAGCATGTAAAGCAGCCCCACCCCCCTCTCGCCCTGGATGAGCCTCAGCTTCTGAACGATCTCCTCCGCGTTTGCCTCCTCCTCCACCTGCTCGTTCACGAACCACTGGAGCATGCTCTGTGTCGGATAATCCTTCACCTCGATCGCGAGGTCCAGGAGCGCGTGGATGAGACCTGTGACCTTCTGCTCATGCACATGTACATCCTCAAAGACATTCAGCGGCGACTCCCATTCGCCTGGCGGCTCCTCTATCCTCATCAGCTTAACCCTGCCGCCCCTGCTGATTATGTAGTCGTAGAACTTCATCGCATGGAAGAGCTCCTCCTGGGCCTGTGCTCTCATCCAGCTCGCAAACCCCTTCAGCCCTGTTGACTCGAAGTAGCCCGACATCGAGAGGTAGAAGTACGATGAGTACAGCTCCCAGTTGACCTGCCTGTTAAGCGCATCGAGCAATCTCCCGTCGATCATGATCACACCCTCTCAAATGCATCCTTTGTAGCACCGCACTCCGGGCAGACCCAGTCGTCAGGCAGCCTCTCAAAAGGCGTTCCAGGCTCCACACCGTTTTCCGGATCACCCTTCTCCGGATCGTAGATGTACCCGCAGATTGTGCATTTGTATCTGTCCAAAACAATACCTCCACGAATTTCAATGCATGCAAACTATTTGTGGTTTCCGGAAGCTATGAATAACAGATGGGCGTCGATCTCATTCATCTGATCGCCAGCATGGGTGCTGGTTGGACCATATGTGCAGATGATTGTCTGCTTCGCTTGCGTGGGTCAGGGCGCAAAATACACAAGACCGTGTATCGCAGCTCTTACCGTAAAGAGATATATTGCCATCATGATTTTTACAAATAATTGCACTATACCTCCCAATGGACCAATTCTTGGCACATATTTTGTTACAAGATGAGTTTTGGTGCACCGATGAAGCGCGTGCATGAATCGGAGAGATTCGCAGCCCTCTCGATCCCACAGAAGATCTCTCATGGTAAGCAGGTTCGCTCTTATCCATCTGATAACTTGGCCCAAAGAGGCACCAGTCACGCTATGCGTTCCCTCCGAGAGTATGATTGCATTCAGCAACCGTGCATGTCCTTCAAGTTGCTGAATACATAAGAGCGAGCAGGTTAACCTGTACTCCATTTTCAACCCCTAAAAAACTCAGGATCTCACAGAAGATTTGTTATGGTCAGCAGGTTCAGCAGTCCCATTCGGGGTCCTGCTCGCGGACCATCGATCACAATGTGTTTATCTTCAGACGTTTCAGATTGACTCCAGCTGCGCGGGTCATTGTGGTATCAACTGCGCTGAAGAGCGCTGGAGATCGATGGCATTTGCAGAGCATGCAGAGCGGTGCCATCCAGTTTACAGCAGACGTCCTGCGCTGCTAAAATAAAAGGGTGTGCGCATGAAGATCATCACCAAGATACTTCTGGCTTTCACGCTTGTGGCTCTTTCAGGCTGCATCGGCCCATCTGGTGGGCCTGGAGCAGCTCCGAATTCGACTGCATTGATGGAAGATCTCCTCAGGGCATCTGGAAACATCACCTCGTACAGGTTTGAGTCGTCGAAGATGACCACGGCGGAGTTTCTGAACCTGACAGAGGGGTATTCTCTGGAGGACAGGCTATCTTATAATCTGAGAGAGAACGGCGAGATATCGATCGCGAGGAACGTCTCACA
This sequence comes from Methanothrix sp., assembly GCA_029907715.1. Lineage (NCBI taxonomy): Archaea > Methanobacteriati > Methanobacteriota > Methanomicrobia > Methanotrichales > Methanotrichaceae > Methanothrix > Methanothrix sp. The sequence goes on along the minus strand of JARYLI010000009.1, from coordinate 58,299 downwards.
GAGCATGCTCAGGGTATCGCAGGAGAGTTCGATGACCTCTGAGAAGTACCGGAACCTGAGCATGTCCGCATCCAGGGAGTACTACATAATAAACAGCACGCGGTACGAGAAGAATAACGGCAACTGGACGCGCCTGTTCATGCCGTACCCGGAGTATGAGCTGCTGCGGGAGAACAGGCTGTACCTCCAGCTGGATATCCTCAACAGATCAACTCAAGAGATCATCGGTTCTGAGACACTGGACGGCACAGACTGCTGGAAGCTGAAGGTGTCGCCTGAGAACAGCACGATACGTGCTGCTGTGATCGCTCTTGAGGTCAGCGAGGTCCTGGGGCTTCCTGCTCAGATCCTTCTGGCGATGTTCAACACCACCGAGCTGGAGAGGAACAGCAGCATAGACTGGACCGCATGGGTCTCGAAGGAGGATAAACGTCTTGTTAAAAGAGATGGCACTGTGAGGGCCAGCATCACCCCTGAGGTGCTGGGGATATCGTCCCCTGGCGTCAGGTTCCTGATAAATGTCAATGTGGAGGAGAGCATGAGGTTCTTCGATTACGACAGACCCATTGAGATAGAGCTGCCAGATGAGGCGAGGAGCGCGGTGATGCTGATACCTGTGATCAACACATCCGGTGTCTCGAATGGATGAGATGGAGAGGCTTCTCCTCAAGGAGAAGCCCTGCCAGGCTCTCCTGGCGATCCTCGAGCTCGATCATGCCTATGCATCTCTCATCTCCAAAAAAATCGACTCGACGTTCGCCCACACGCTGCGGATACTCTCGCAGCTTGAGCAGGCGGGGCTGGTCTCCACCCGGACTGAGGGAAGGGTGAGGTATGCGGAGCTGACCAGCCCTGGAAGAAGGGCAGCTGAGGCGCTCAGGATGCTCAGGGAGGCGGTAGAGGACGCTGCAGATGTGAAGAAACGCATCAAAAGGATACATGAGCTCATAGATGCAGCTGAGCGGGCTCAGGGGGACAGAGAGCTCCTCGCCGGCCCTCTGCGTCGCGATCTCGCTCTGCTCAGGTCCAGGTCAGGTACTGCTGAGATTGATCTCCTCGAATCAAGGATACGCAGGATCCTCTCCAGGCAAGCGCGCTAGGATCTTAGTAATATTATAAAATATTTTCATATTAGTTAGTATATCCATGCGAAATCAATTTATAACCAAAGGCGATATGGGCATCTGGTGATTATATGCACATACCGGATGGATACCTAGGGCCATACACGATCGTGGCCACATGGCTCATAATGATCCCCATCTGGGTCTACTCTGCAAGGCGGCTTGGCAGGGAGCTGAGATCCAGACAGGTCCCGTTGCTTGCGCTCTCCGCTGCATTCTCTTTTGTGATAATGATGTTCAATGTCCCCATACCCGGAGGCAGCACCGGACATGCTGTTGGTGGTGCGATAATCGGCATAGTCCTCGGGCCGTGGGCTGCTGTGATATCAATATCTGTCGCACTTGTGCTCCAGGCCCTGATGTTCGGGGATGGTGGGATAACAGCGATAGCTGCGAACTGCTTCAACATGGCTGTACTGATGCCATTCTCAGCGTATTATGTTTATAAGATAATAAGCGGCAGCTCTGAAGTGACATCCGGCAGAAGGACGATAGCTGCGGCAATCGCGGGGTACGTCTCGCTGACGCTGGCGGCTGCGATGACCGGATTCATGTTCGGGATACAGCCGCTCCTGCACAGGGACGCTGCAGGATATCCGCTCTACATGCCATACGGGCTCGATGTGACGCTTCCTGCAATGATCATTGAGCACGCGCTCGGTTTCAGCTTCCTCGAGGCGATTGTGACTGCACTGATCTTTGCTTACGTCCAGAGGGCAGACCCATCCCTGCTCTCGTATGGCAGGCCCTCAAGGGCATAGGAGGAGATGATATGGACAGAACCACTAAAAAGATGATAGCAGCGCTTGCAGTTCTCACAGTGCTGGTGCCGCTGGGGCTGCTCGCGACCGGTGAGACCTTCGGCGAGTGGGGTGCGGAGGAGGTCAAGGAGAAGCTCGGATATGTCCCGCGTGGCATCGAGTCGCTGGGTTCTCTCTGGTCTGCGCCGATACCTGACTACTCCTTCCCGGGCGCTGAGACGTTCGCAGAGTCTGCACTGGCGTACATAGCATCCGCGATAATAGGCGTTGCGATCTGCGCAGGGCTTCTCTACATAATCGGCAAAAAGCTCACTGCCGGCAGATCCGATTGAGGTCTGAGAGCCCGCAGCTGTGGCTGCCAGATGTCTCAGCACAACCTGCGGGCAAGGCCTGTTTTATTATAAAAAATTTGGTGGAGCTGGTGGTATCACTTCTTCTCGCCCAGCCAGGGCATCATCGCTCTGAGCTCTGCTCCGACCTTCTCGATCAGATGCTCCGATTCCTGCTGCTCCAGGGCCTTCTTCACCGGCAGTCCTGCCTGAGACTCAAGTATCCACTCCCTGGCGAACTCTCCAGACCTAATCTCCTCGAGTATCTCCCACATCGCCTCCCTGGACTGCTCGTTTATTATCCTCTCGCCCCTGGTGAGACCACCGTACTCTGCTGTGTTCGATACAGAGTTCCACATCTTCATCAGGCCGCCCTCATGAATGAGATCTGTTATCAGCTTGAGCTCATGGCATGCCTCGAAGTACGCGATCTCAGGCTGGTACCCGGCCTGCACCATGGTCTCGAATGCAGCCTTTATCATCGCTGTAACTCCTCCACAGAGATCGACCTGCTCCCCGAAGAGATCCGTCTCGGTCTCCTCTGCGAATGTGGTCTCAAGGACCCCGGCGCGTGTCCCGCCGATGCCCTTTGCATATGCCAGCGCGATTCTCTTCGCGCTCTTGGAATAATCCTGCTTCACAGCGACGAGACACGGAACACCCTTGCCCTCCAGGAACTGGCGGCGCACAAGATCGCCCGGGCCCTTGGGCGCGACCATCACGACATCCACATACTCAGGGGGTATGATCTGGTTGAAGTGTATGTTGAACCCGTGCGAGAATCCCAGTATGTTTCCCTCCTCGAGGTATGGAGCTATCTGCTCCCTGTAGATCTTCGGCTGCAGCTCATCGGGGAGCAGTATCTGTATGAAATCCGCCTCCTTTGAGGCCTCTGGCACGGTCATGACCCTGATGCCATCCTTCTCAGCTCTCTTCCACGCAGGAGAGTCCTTCAGATCTGCGGCTATGACATCTAGCCCGGAGTCCTTGAGGTTCGCACCCTGCGCATGCCCCTGATTGCCGTAGCCTATTATGGCTATCGTCTTGTCCTTCAACACCCTAAGATCCGCATCCTTATCACGATATATTGTTGCCAAAACAACTCCTCCTCATGGTCCAGCCTGGACCACCTTGCTTCCTCTGACCATGGAGACCTTGCCTGTCCTGGCCATCTCCTTGATCCCGAACTGGCGGAGCATGTGCTGCAGCGCATCGACCTTCTTCTCATCCCCCGTGACCTCTATGATGAGAGATCTGGGGGATACGTCGATTATTCTGGCTCTGAAGACAGAGACGATCTGCATGATCTCAGATCGCGTATCCTTGTTCGCGCTGACCTTTATGATCGCAAGCTCGCGCTCCACCGACTCCTCCGGATCGAGCCTGCTCACCCTTATGACATTGATCAGCTTGCTGAGCTGCTTCACGACCTGCTCCAGAACGACATCATCGCCCTCGACGGAGATGGTCATCCTGGAGTAGGCGGGATTGTCAGTGGCTCCCACAGAGAGGCTCTCTATATTGAAGCCCCTCCTGCTGAACAGCCCGGAAATCCTCGTGAGGACCCCGGGCTTGTTCTCGACGATGACTGCGATGGTGTGCTTCATGAATCCAGCTCCAGTATCTCGCTAAGTGATGCTCCCGCCGGCACCATCGGCGATACCTTCTCGTCCCTGTGAATTATGAAGTCCATGACCGTGGGCCTGTCTGACGCAAGCCCCTCTTTGAGCACATCCTCGACCTCTGAGGGCTTTGTGGCTCTGAGACCGAGGGCGCCGTATGCCTCAGCGACCTTGACGAAATCAGGCACGTCGCCGAGAGTCGTGTGCGAGTACCTCTTTCCGAAGAAGAGGGTCTGCCACTGCCTGACCATGCCCAGCACCCCGTTGTTCAGTATCGCGATCTTCACAGGGATATCATTGACAACAGCGGTTGCGAGCTCCTGGATGTTCATCTGGAAGCTCCCGTCTCCGGCGATGTCGATCACCTCGCACTCTGGCCTCCCGATCTTCGCGCCGATCGCAGCCGGGAATCCATAACCCATCGTGCCCAGGCCGCCGGAGGTTATGAACTTTCTGGGATCTCTGTGTTTGAAGAACTGCGCTGCCCACATCTGGTTCTGTCCGACCTCCGTGACTATTATCGCATCCGGGCAGAGCTCGCATATCTTCTCGATGACAAACTGCGGCTTTATCACGTTCTCATCCCTGGTGTACCGCAGCGGGTACTCCCTCTTCCAGGAGAGTATCTTTTCGTTCCATTCTGTCCAGGGCCTCTGCTGAACATGTTTCAGCAGCTCCGTGAGCGCGATCTTGGCATCGCCGACAACGGGGATGTCCACCCTCACGTTCTTGCCGATCTCAGCCGCATCCACATCGATGTGTATTATCCTGGCCTTTGGTGCGAAGCTCGCGATCTTCCCTGTGACGCGATCATCGAACCGTGCTCCAACTGCCAGAAGCACGTCCGCCTCCTGGACTGCGAGGTTCGCGTACTTGGTCCCGTGCATCCCGAGCATTCCAAGGGAGAGTGGGTGGTCTGTCGGGAAGCACCCCATCCCCATCAGCGTTGTCGTCACAGGAGCGTTCAGTCGCGTTGCTAGCTGGAACAGCTCCTCGTGCGCGTTCGCATACCTCACGCCCCCTCCGGCGTATATCACAGGCCGCTCCGCAGTCATCAGCGCCTCTGCGGCTCTTCTTATCTGGAGCTGGTGGACTTTAGTTGATGGATTGTAGCCTGGGAGGTTTATCTCCGGATAATCGAACTCGAGCTCGTCCACTGTTATGTCTCTTGGCAGATCTATCAGCACCGGTCCTGGCCTGCCGGTTCTCGCTATGTAGAATGCCTCCCTGAAGACCCTGGGTATATCCCTGGAGCTCTTGATCAGGTAGTTGTGCTTTGTTATCGGCATGGTTATGCCGGTGATATCTGCCTCCTGGAACGCATCCTTTCCGATAAGGCCTGTGTTCACCTGGCCGGTCATTGCGACGATTGGCACTGAATCCATGTAGGCTGTGGCTATGCCTGTGACCAGGTTGGTCGCGCCAGGACCAGAGGTGGCCAGGCATACACCTACTCTGCCAGTAGCCCTAGCGTATCCATCAGCTGCATGCGCAGCCGCCTGCTCATGCCTGACCAGTATGTGTCTCAGCTCAGAGCTGTACAGCGCATCGTACAGCGGAAGCAGAACTCCGCCAGGAAGGCCGAATATCACCTCTACTCCCTCCCGCCTGAGACACTCTATAATCGCCTCTGCTCCTGTCATCCTGACCATCATCTATCCTCCAAAAGCATCAGCCTGTTTATACCTTCCAGAACAGCCTCGACGGAGGCCATTATGATATCAGCCCCTGCGCCCCTGGCTGTTATGCTTCTGTCTCCTATAGCCATCGTCACCCATACCTCGACCAGGGCATTTGTTCCACCCGTTATGGCATCCACATGGTACTCCTCAAGCCGAATATCTGTTACGCCCGAGATCGCCCTTCTGACGGCATTCACAGCAGCGTCCACAGGGCCCACCCCTGCGCCAGCCTCCAGAGTCTCTCTTCCGTCCAGGATCAGCTTCACGCTAGCGGTGGGCGTCACCCTGTTCCCGCTGACCACGGTGAGCTCCTCCAGAAGTACCCTGGGCTTCAGCTCCCTTGCGAGCACCGTGTCCGCTATCGACTGGAGATCTGCATCCGAGACCCGCTTGCCCTTATCGCCCAGCTCCTTGACCCTGCTCACTATCTCGTTCAGCTGTTCCTCGTTTACTGTGATCCCGAACTCACGCAGGGCAAGCTCGACCGCAGCTCTCCCCGACATCTTCCCGAGGACGATACGCCTCTTCCTGCCGACCTGCTCCGGGCGCATCGGCTCGTATGTGGATGTGTCTGCGATCAGGCCATGGACGTGTATACCCGCCTCATGCGTGAATGCGTTCTCCCCGACGATCGCCTTGTTCGGCGCCACAGGTATGCCGGTCTTCTTTGAGACAACTCTGGAGATCTGATATAAAAGATTGCACTTTATGCCTGTCCTGATACCATAAAGGTTCTCCAGGCACATCACAACCTCTTCCAGGCTGGTGTTGCCTGCACGCTCGCCGATGCCGTTGATGGTGACATGCGCCTGTGCAGCGCCATTTCTGAGGGCGGCCACAGTGTTCGCGGTGGCCATCCCGAAGTCGTCGTGGCAGTGGATGCTCACGGGTCTGCCCAGAGAGCTCAGGCGCTGAAATATCTCCGCAGTCCTCTCAGGAAGAAGCACGCCCACAGTATCGCAGAAGCAGAGTCTGTCCGCGCCCGCCTCGATTGTGGCTCGGTAAATTGATTCCAGATAATCGAGATCGGCTCTGCTCGCGTCCTCGCCGCTGAGCTCAACGATCAGGCCATGAGCCTTAGCGTACTCAGTGGCATCAACAGCCTTTCTGAGCACGGATTCCCTGTCAGATCTCAGCTTCCTCTCGATGTGGAGATCTGAGACCGGAACGACGAGGTGCAGGGAATCGACATCGCAATCAAGCGCAGCGTCGATGTCCTTCCGACTGGCACGCGCAAAAGAGCAGATCTCGGCCCTCAGCCCTGCAGAAGCGATGGCACGGATCGATTCGCGCTCACCATCAGATGTTATTGCGGATCCGGCCTCGATCACATCGACGCCCAGTTCATCCAAAAGCTGCGCGATGTGAAGCTTGTCATCCGCGCTCAGGGAGACCCCTGGTGTCTGTTCGCCATCACGCAGTGTGGTATCGAGAAATCTTATCTCACCCGATAAAGCGATCCCACGCGTTCATCTCTTTCACCCTCAAATGTGGTTCAGCTACGTTGATGATGCACATTGATAAATCTGACGGTTTGGGCATCTGGACCTCAGGATATGCGGTCCGAGCGCATCGATGGATGATCAATCGGATGGCTCCTGAGAAACTGTGGGCAGAGCTGCAGTGAGACTGATGAGAGGATATCCCCTCAAAACTTAGATATAATGAGATAAGCATCTGTGTTACGGAATGCGGTACATCTTCGGGCCTGTTCTCTCAAGGAGGCTCGGTCTCTCTATGGGCGTGGATCTTCTGCCGCTCAAGACGTGCAGCATGGACTGCTGCTACTGTGAGATAGGCGCCACAACATGTCTGACAATGAAGAGGGATCGCTACGTTCCTGAGGAGGCAGTTATCAGGGAGATCTCCAGGGTGTCAGATATCGATTTTGACTACCTGACGTTCGCAGGATCGGGGGAGCCTACGCTCCACTCAGGCCTGGGGGAGATCATACGGGCTGCGAAGAAGCAGATCGACAGGCCGATTGCGGTCATAACGAACAGCAGCCTTCTCATTGACAGACATGTCAGAGAGGAGGTGGCCAAAGCAGATCTCGTTCTCCCCTCACTGGATGCGGCGACCCAGGAGACCTTCGAGAGGATAAACAGGCCGGCTGCGGGTTTGAGAATAGAGAACATCATCGAGGGTCTGCGGGCCTTCAGATCTGAATTCGGCGGAGAGATATGGCTCGAGGTGATGCTTGTCCGGGACGTAAACGAGGTTGATGCACCGATGATCGCCAGGGCTGCGGAGGAGATCGAGCCGGACAGGATACAGCTCAACACTGTGGTCAGGCCGCCAGCCGAGCCTGTCCTGCCGCTGAGGAGAGATGAGATGCTCAGCATGCTCCGTATCTTCAGAGGTGCTGAGCTGATACCGGACTGGGACTGGAGTGTGCCTGAGGGGGTGGAGGGGAGGATCGCAGAGCTCCTTCGTGAGCCCATGACACTGGAGGATCTTCAGAGAGAATCTGGTTTGATCTATGAGGATGCGGTGAAGTACATGAAGATACTCGAGGATGCAGGGAGGATATCCCGCAGCATCCGCGACGGGAAGATATACTTCCAGACGTGTTAGAGGCAGGCGGCTCGGATCACCGAAGAGGATGTAACGATCGGCATCTGATACAGACCCTCATGAGTTCTGCAGGTCACATATTATCGATCTAAAATACGAGTGCACCACTCGACTCAAAATGATGAAGGAGGTATGATCGATTGATTCATGAGATAATCCAGCTGAGCAGGAAGGTCGCGGATGGCTACGTGATAAATCTCGGCTATCTAAAGCTGGTTTGCGCGGTCACCGACCGTGGAATGGTGGGATGTGGAGCATATGATGTCAGCGCCCTTGATCGGCATGGCTATCCGGCAGCGAGAGTGAGGTCCAGCACCGGCGGGCTGATGGCAACAGTGGATGATCTCCTGAGAGGGGAGGTATTCGAGGCGAACAGCGCGGCCAGAAAGCTCGGCATAAAAGAGGGGATGTCAGGGCGCGAGGCGCTTGAGCTGCTGTAGCGGATGCTCCGGCCCTCAAAAGTGCGCTGGATCACGCACGTACGACCCTGGCCCATGAACGGCGAGGTTGCCACAAGCCGGATCCTCTGAGCATATCGAAAGCTTATGGAGAGATGCTGACTGCTCCGCCTGGCGGGATGCGGCTCAGATCTGTTTTTGAAGGATGCCCCTTCGCCTGGCGACCTCCCTGAGGGTGGCGCCGAACTCAGACTCGACGAGCGTGCTGACGCCCATGGTCTTGGGGTGGAGATCTATCTCCACAACAACATGATGATGGCCCAGATCCCTCAGGGGCCTGACCTGCCGGGGCCCGTTGGTTACCGAGAAGATCTCCATTTTATCCAGTGCAGAGATCGGTATCGCATGCGGAACCCCGGATATCAAGGCGAAGTCGTACTCCTCTCCCTCGATCATATCCGCCACACGCTCTCCCGCAACTGGATACTCATCAAGACCTCCTGTGATCTCGAAATTCACGCCTTTATCTTTCAGAGCATCTGCTATGTTCCTCGCATCCCCTCTGACCTTTGGCAGTCCCACATCAGAGTCGAGGTTCGCAAGCGTTCTTATCCTCTCCTCACACCCAAGAGCCCTGGCAATCTCTATGAGTGAGAGATTGATGTCCGCGAACATGTATGCGGTCTCCTTCTTCGCGTTCAGTATGTTGAGCCCCCTTTTGCCATCCATGAGAAGCTCCAGGAGTCTGGAGGCAACGACGAACTTGACGTCACCCCTCTCCGGCGGCAGGTACTCGCTGCTCGCAGCGCCGTAGAGCCGCTCTATCTCTGTCGCCTTTTCCAGTAGCCTCTTCTGGCGCTGGAGCTCCTGATCATCTATTATGCCAGCATCCCTCGCAGCCTCAAGTGTTATGATCACACCCTTTGTGTTGTCCCTGTATCCAGCGTGAACCTCAGCCTCTATTACCGGGAGACCGATATTCGCATCCACCACAGCCTTGTGCAGATCCTCGCCTATGATCATGCTGCTGCATGTTCCAGCGACAGCTAAGATCTTCGGATGGAACAGCTCCACAGCTCTTCTCAGCAGCCTCACAAGCTGCTCCTGCCCTCCGAAGACGAAGCCCTTCTCATCGAGGCCTGTGGTCAGAACCCTGACACCATCCTCCTCCAGCAACCTCGCGTGCTTGAAGCAGCATCCGCTGGGGCCGTGGAGTATGATCACATCCACGCCGAGATCACGCAGGGTGTAAAGGGCCGCCACTATCGAGCTGGGGCGTGGGTGAATAACCTGAACTTCTGTACTCATCGATATCACCTGAAGCATTTAACACATAAAACCAGATGGTCCCCCGCGGAGACGAGTCTGCGAGCGACCTCGAGCCCCTCCTGGAAGTTGCGTGCCGTGCATCCTCCGAGCTGTTGGGCGTACGGCTCAAGCCTCCTTCCGACCAGCACGAGCTCGTCTATCTCATTCCTTCTCGACTTGATCATCTTCACAAGAGCATCAATATCCAGACCCTCGCAGACGCTCTCTGCATCCTCTCCCGCAACGAGACATGTGCGACCACCAGAGGCGAGATCGAGCGCCCTTTCGATGCCTGAGACCTTCAGCCCGGAGTTCGAGTTATCGATGAAGCTGACACCATCGAGCTGATACCGCGCCATCCGGCCCTCGAAGCCCTGGAAGCCCTCAAGGGCATCCGCCGCATCCTTTACATCCACTCCAATCGAGATGGCGGCTGCCAGCGCACCGGCGATCCCATCGGAATATGCGGGAAGATCCAGCGCTTCGTCCAGCGACAGGGGAAGCGATCTCCCCCTGATCTCAGCAGATCTCCTGCAGATCCTCACATCACCGCCATGGCCAAATGTGATATCAGCAGAGAGCTTCGCATCCGTGTTCGCCACGATCCTCGCATCCGGATCTGAGAGAGAGAGCATCTGGAGCTTGGCGGTGCTCGCCCACATCGACCCGCCTGCTATGAGGTAGTCTCCTGCGAGGCTTGTTATAATCCCCACATCAAATGCTCCGGTGCCACCGAGTGATACCTCTGAGATCAGAAAATCAGCTCTCTCCTCTGATGCGATCTGATGAGCTGCTATGAGATTCCCGGGGGTTATGCTCAGGCCGGATCTGATGAGCGATCTTCTCCCGCGGTTCCAGAGCTCGATTCCGCTGGTGGTGTGCGAGACGACGCGCATATCGTGCGAGAGCATAAGCGCCAGCAGGAGGGCGGTGGTTGTCTTCCCCCTCGTCCCCGTTATCTCAACAGCCCTGAAGTCCCGCTCGCCCAGGATCATCCCCACTGCCCTGTGGTGCGATATGATCCTCTTTCGAAGCCGTCTGGCCTCTGACAGTGAGCTGTTCTGAGGGGAGAGGTGCACGGGAGCAACAACGAGCGAGAACCTCTCCACGCTGTGATTGCTGTGGTATACCTCTAGCGCCTCTGCATCTATGCCGAGCTCTCTGAGTCTCGATGCTATGATCCCTGCGCCATGTATCGAGTCGAGGACGGCCACCGGCCCTAGAAGCTCTCTCTGGCCCTCCGATAGGCGAGATCCGCAATGCATTCATCGACGCCGAGCGGCTCGGCGCATGTCACCTCCACATCCCTGCCATCTATTTTAACAACACCAACGTGCTTGCCCTTCGGTATTCCCAGCTCCCTTGGGATGTCCTCCAGTGTGTGCACCCCGGCTGCGAGGAAGAGCGGAATGGCCACGATCTTCCTCACATTGGTGCCGGCAAAGCTCATGAGACCCTCTGGTATCTTCGGATCATTGGCATTGAGATAAGCGGTCCTGACCGGCCCTGGATGCTTTCTTTTTATCATCCCTGCCAGCTCCTCCACCAGCGCCTTGTTGTAAGGCAGCGTGCTGCCATGCCCGAGCACAAGAAGTCCTATGTCCTCCATCTTCAAAGCTCCATTTGCTACTTTTTCATATTTCAGTGTTAATGCAGCTCGATCTCATGTGTAATAAATCTACCCCATGGAGATCCACCGGAAAAATTATGGTCTGTGAGGTTAATTGAGAATGTGTTATGGGGGAATCCGGATCCAGGGTCGCCGGAAGGGCGCTGATGCACCTGAAGGCGATCGAGTGCGCTCATGGTTTGACGATCACAAACAAGAGCGAGATCGTCTCAGAGATAGCATCCAGGGTCTCAGATGAGAGATCTGTCCTTACAATATGCACATCGCTCAACACATGGGTCGCCATGAACAGAACCGGCGGGAGCATATTCATACCGAGAGAGGTGCTTGAGCCGCTCATCGAGCTCGCCGAGATCAGGGAGAGGTGTGCATGAGCGCCGTCTTCGCTCTATTCAGCCTCCACCCTGGAGCCCATCTCGATGATCTCATGAAACGCTGAGACCACCCGCTCCAGATCCTCCCTGGGGATGAGATACGTGCTAAGCTTGAACTGCCTTGTGAGCCCGGGCTTGATACCGCATATCCCGCGGTCCTTGAGCTCGTGGTAAAGGAAGTAGCGGCCCTTCCTGGCGCTCTTCGAGATCTCGTAGAGCCGCTCAGATTTGAAGAACATCAGATCATGGTTGTGAGGCTTCTCGCCCTGCTGTTCGATTCCAAGCTCCTCCAGCTCTGACGAGAACCATCGCGCCTTATCAACCTCCTCCTGCCACCTTCCGACGCGCTCCAGGACATGCGGGAAGCTTGCCATCATGGTAAGAAGCCCCGCACCACGAACAGTGCACCCCAGGAGCTCGACCTCCTTGTTCTTCTTGCTCTTCGAGCGTCTGAATATGATATCCGCATACTCCTGCTTCGCGCCCAGGACCCCTATCGGACCTGATGATGCCATGGACTTGTGGCCGCTGCCAACAACTATGTCAGCGTCGAGCTCGCGGGCGCTCACGGGCATTCTCCCTATGGAGTACGCCCCGTTGAGGAGCAGCGGCACACCCTCCTCGTGGCAGATCTCCGCAACCCTTCTCGCATCCACAAGATTCCCGTAGTTGCCATCGGGATACGTGAGCACTGCCATGCTCACCCTGTATCCCTGGTCTGCAGCATCCCTTATCGCGTCCCTGTATCCCTCCGGGTTTATGGTGTACTCAGGCTCCCCGCTGTTTTCCACATACGAGATCTCGAGGCCTGCGCGCTCTGCGGCGAGAACGGTGGTGTAGTGCGCATTCCCATCTGCAACGATGTAATCGCCCGCATCACATAGAGAATGCATCGCAGCGTACATACCCTCCCTGGCCCCGTGGGTTATGCGCACATCATCCACATCCAGAAACCGGGGAAGAATCTCGTGAACGAACTCCTCCACAGGGGGATTCCTCACCCTGTCGAGCATCCCCTCGCAGAAGTCACAGACTGAATAACCATCACCCCACTCGACGAGAGCCGCCCTTGCCTCAGGAGTGAGAATGCCTCCCCTCTGGAGGGGGTCGAGGTTTATCTCCGAGATGCTCCTCTTCATGCACCTGAACTTATCGAGCTTTGATGTGATACTGGATGGCATCAGAATGGTGCTCATCTGCATTCGTGATAACTTTTTCCATCTCCACAGCAGAGAGCCAGATGGGGCGTTTCATGTTATGGCGTGCTGAGCGTGTTCATCTCCAAAAATGGAATATACATGGCTCCACCATACTCGATCGATGGTCTCACTGATTGGACATCGTGGTGCTCCAGCTCTGGCTCCCGAGAACACGCTGCAGGGAATAAGGAAGGCGCATTCATGCGGAGCCGATATGGTCGAGATGGACGTGCGCCTCTCCTCCGACGGAGTTCTGGTTCTGATGCACGATGAGACTGTTGACAGAACAACAAACGGCTCCGGCAGGGTTGAGGATCTGAGCATCCAGGAGCTCAGGTGCCTGGATGCAGGCGGAGAGCCTGTGCCGATGCTGAGGGAGGCGCTGAGGCTCGCGGAAATTCTCGGAGTCCAGCCGGTCGTTGAGATGAAGGAGGAGGGATTGGAGGAGATCGTTCTTGAGGAGCTGCTTGGATCTAAAGCCATAGTGACATCTTTTTACCACACTAGCGTGCTTGAGTTCGGCGACCTTCTCAGGGGGAGGAAGGGCGTGGAGGATATAAGAACGGGCATCATCATATCGTCCCTGCCCGTGAACCCGGTGGATTTAGCCCTGGATGTGCATGCGGATGCGATATTCCCAAAGAGGGTGAGCCCGAACATCTTCAAGGTCGCACACAAAAGGGGTTTGAAAGTTTACCCCTGGACGGTCAACAGCCCTGAGAGGGCGGCGTGGCTGCTCAGGCTCGGGGCGGATGGTCTGGTCACCGACAACCCCTGCGCGATAAGGGATGTGCTTAAAGAAGCTCCAGTAAACACCGGCCGGGAGAACTGCAGGTACTATCCATGTCATCACTTCGAGGGGCAGGACTGCACCCACTGTTTCTGTCCCCTCTACCCCTGCAAGGACCCGGAGCTTGGCAGGTTTGTGAGAACAAAAAGAGGCAAGAGGTTCTGGTCGTGCATCGACTGCGTGCTGGTCCACATACCAGAGGTCGCGAGGTATCTCGAGGAGAGACCGGATGCTGGAACCGAGGAGCTAAAGAGATTTCTCGGGACCACCGGGAGAGGGTGCTTTCGCAGGGCAAAACATGCTGGCGAAATGACCAGGTGATCAGCCGATCCCATTATTGGAGCAACAGCATAGCATACAAACGCTGAACGATGTCCGGTCGTGTACTCGTATCATTGAAATCAACATCATATGGCACCGCAGGATTTATGAGGTACAGTGCTGTTGATAGGCGATTCCTGAAAGGCGTTCAATGAATTGGGTACCCGACCCGATGTCCATCGATCCCGGAAAGGATCTTCTCGGTCCGGATCTCCGATGATGCGCGGAGATGGGTCATACAGAACACATGGGCTTCTGCGCCATGAGATGGTGTTATGCGCATCTTTGTCGGTCGACGACAGAAAGCTTTATCCGCATTACCGTAGTATCGCGGGAATCATGAGAGAGATCATAGCACTCACAGTTGCTTTGTTGATGCTGATCCCGGTTATGGGGGTTGATGTGAGCTATCTATCCCCCGAGTCAGAGATCGTGACCACAGAGTCGATGGCAGCGTTTCTCAATGACAGCTGGACCCCAAGCACATTCATGCCCATAAACGATACAGCGGTATGGCCGGATAAGAACAAGACACTTGCAAACAGCACAGCTGACATATACGGTGTTCTGAAGGGCGACTGGACGCCAAGCAAGTTCGAGCCCCCTGTCGATTACGCTGTTTGGCAGAACAAGGACAAGCAGCTTCTCGCCTCTGGATACGCCATCTACGACTTCCTCAGAGAGGACTGGACCCCAGGGAGTCCCGTCCCGATCGTCCAGACCGGGCTCTACAAGCTCCATCAGATGAACTGAAGGCCGCATTCACATGCGGCATATTTTTGATACTGACTGGCTCTGCGGTCAGCTCAGGCTGCAGGCCCGCTCTTTTCATTTTGGCGCATCCAACAGCCCCTTGTCCGAACTCTGTAAGCGCATGCGCTGAAGTGCCGTCTCCATCGACTCTCTCAGAGCTGGACTCTCGTTTGGGTTATTGTGCCTGCTTCAACAGATGGGACTGCAGGCTCCGATTTTAAGGCAGGTGACCGCTCATACACTCCTGCATCCCTGGCATCCTCTCCTTGCATCGATATCTTCATAAGCGGCCCTGACCCGAGAGCTCACATCCGAGGTGTGGTCCATTGAAGGTAATCGGTCTTGCCGATAGCGAGCTTGAATCCAGCTTGAGGAAAGCGGGGATCGGCATGTCTGTATCAGAGGCGCGGTCCATAGCCGCAATCCTGGGAAGGGATCCGACGCGCGCCGAGCTTTTCTGCTACGATGCCATGTGGTCCGAGCACTGCTCATACAAGAGCAGCAGGGCGGTGCTCAGGGAGTTCCTGCCAACAGATGGTCCTAATGTTGTTCTCGGCCCTGTTGAGGACTCCGGTATTGTGAGCATAGACGATGAATGGTGTGTGGTCATCTCCCACGAGAGCCACAACCACCCGAGCCAGATACTCCCGAACGAGGGGGCTGCAACCGGGATTGGCGGGATCGTGCGCGATGTGAACTGCATGGGCGCAAGGGTCGTCGCGACCGCAGATCCCCTCCGCTTTGGAGATCCGTATGGACGGGAGTCAAGCAGGGTGCGCTGGGTTGCGGAGGGTGTGGTCGATGGGATCTGGCAGTATGGCAATGCCCTGGGTGTGCCTGTCATCGCCGGGGATGTGGTTTTCAGCAGATGCTTTGACTACAACTGCCTTGTCAACGTGGTTGCGATCGGTGTGGTGAGAAGAGATGAGATCATAAGGTCGCGCGCGCCTCCAGGCTCTGGCGAGAAGGGATACGATGTCATACTCGTTGGAAAACCAACCGACTCCTCAGGTTTCGGTGGCGTGATCTTCGCATCCGACACGCTCAGGGAGGAAGAGGAGGAGGCGAACCGCGGCGCGGTCCAGATCCCGGATCCGTTCCTCAAGAACGTTCTCTTCAAGGCCAACGAGGATCTCTTCAGGCTCGTGCGCGAGGAGGGCGTCGAGATAGGGTTCAAGGATCTGGGTGGTGGAGGGCTCACATGTGCAACCTCTGAGATGGGGGCAGCCGGGGGATATGGCATGGAGATCGATCTCGACATGCTCCACGTAGCGGGCGAGTTTCCGCCTGAGGTTCTGTGCATAGCCGAGACCCAGGAGAGGTTTCTGATTATTGCTCCGGGAGAGCTCCGCGAGAGGATTCTCAGGATATACAACGAGGACTGGGATCTGCCGAACGTCTACGAGGGCGCAAGGGCTAGCGTGATAGGCAGGATGACAACACACGACAGATACATAGTCCGTCACAGAGGCGATGAGGTTGTGAACGTCCCCATAAAGCATCTGACCGGCGGGATAAGATACGAGAGGGCGTGGCGCCCCAGGATCAGAAACCTCCTAGAGCCAGATGTGAGTATGCCCGAGGATCTCAACAGGGTGATGCTCGATCTACTCTCCTCCCCAAACATCGCCTCCAGGGAGCACATCTACAGGTACTACGATACAGAGGTCCAGGGGAACACAGTGATCCGACCTGGAGAGGCTGATGCAGGCCTCCTCGCTCCGGTCAGGGGAAGGGACTTCGGGATCGCGCTGTCGGTGGATTCAAACCCGTTTTACGGGAGGATCAGCCCCTACTGGGGAGGGGCTACGGCAGTGGCTGAGGCGATGAGGAACGTCGCCGCCATAGGCGCGACCCCATCGACGCTCACAGACTGCCTGAACTTCGGCAACCCTGAGAAGCCCGAGGCCTTCTGGGAGTTCAGGGAATCGGTTCGCGGTCTCGCTGATGCTGCCAGGAACCTCTGGCTCAAGGGTTATCCAGACCAGCCTGTCCCCATCGTCTCCGGAAACGTGAGCTTCTACAACGAGTCCCCTGAGGGGGCTGTGGACCCATCGCCTGTCATCGCATGTGTTGGTATAATGAAAGACATCAGCAAGGCCATCACCATGTCATTGAAGGAAAGTGGTGATGAGGTGTACCTCCTCGGGCCCAGGTTTGATGAGCTCGGGGGCTCGGAATACTACCGTGTCATCTGGGGCATCACAGGGGCGAACGTGCCTGTTGTCAGGTTCCCGCTGGAGAGATCCATGATCTACACAGTCATAGATGCTGTGGATCGAGAGATTCTGCGGGCAGCCCACGACATATCAAACGGCGGGATGGCGATAACAGCGGCTGAGATGTGCATGCTCTCCGATCATGGCATCTCCATCGACATATCCGGGCTTGGCGATATGCGACCTGACAGGCTCCTCTTCTCAGAGTCCTCAGGATTCATAGTGGAGGTTGTGGATGGAGCAGAGCAGGAGTTCGTGAACATCGCCAGGAGCTACAATCTCAATCCGTTGAGGATCGGCAGAGTATCGACCGGCGGCATCGAGATCGAGAGGGATGGGAAGATTCTTGTGAGGCTCGATCCCGAGGATGCAAGAGAGGCCTGGAGCTCTGGCCTGAGGGAGGCGATGAGATGAGGGTCGCTGTGATACAGTTTCCGGGCACGAACTGCGAGCATGAGACGCTGGTGGCTGTAAAGGAGTGCGGCATGGAGGGGGAGATCTTCAGATGGAACCGGCCTGAGCAGGAGCTCTGCGAGTTCGATGGGTATGTGATACCAGGAGGCTTCTCATACCAGGACAGGGTGCGCGCTGGTGTTATAGCATCGAAGGAGCCTGTCATGGCCACGCTGAGGGAGGAGGCTGCAGATGGAAAGCCGATCATAGGGATATGCAACGGCTTTCAGATACTCGTGGAGTCAGGAATACTTCCATTCGGGGATGGGGTGAGGCTGGCGCTTGCGCAGAACGTCATGATCAGAGGGGGAGAGATCGTGCGTCGCGGCTACTACTGCGCCTGGACGATGCTCAGGCACGATGCTGAGGAGAGGAGATGCAGCGGCTCATACATCCTGAGGAGAGGGGAGATCCTGAGCATACCGATCGCCCACGCTGAGGGGAACCTTGTCTCATCCGATAAAAAGGTCATCGAGAGGCTCATCGAGGATGACCAGATCGTTTTCAGGTACTGCAGCGAGCGAGGAGATATAATCAGCGAGTTTCCAGTGAATGTGAACGGATCCACTGAGAACATCGCCGGCATATGCAACCCTGAGGGCAACGTCCTGGGGATGATGCCACATCCGGAGAGGGCGTTTTTCGCATGGCAGCTCCCGTGGAAGCACCCCAGGGTTCAGGGATATGGCCCTGGAAGGATTGTCTTCGAATCGATGAGGAGATACATAGAGGAGAGGCGATTATGATCATCAATCTGAGAGTATGGCTCAAGATACCCGACGCAGAGGCAGCCACTGTGAAGAACACTCTGCTGAGGCGCATGGGCTACCAGGGCATCATAAGGGATGTCAGGCGCGAAAGGCTCCTGAGCATAGAGTCTGATGATGTGAGCGATCCTGACTCTCTTATAAAACAGCTCACCCGAGAGCTTGTCAACGAGAACAAGGAGAGTTTTGCGGTCTCAGTGGGCTCCCTCGAGCTGAGCAACGGCTGTGTTCCTGTAAAGGTGAGCCTCTGGATTGAGGACGGCGAGGCAATCTCCATAAAAGATCGTCTGGTGAAGAGACTGGGTCTGAAGATGATCCGATCTGTGCAGCGGGCCAACATCTGGAAGCTCTACATAGACGGAGATGATCCGGAGTCTGTGGCCAGGAGGATCGCAGAGGAGCTCCTGGTCAACCCAAACAAGGATAGATATGAAATTATTAAATTAAGCTGATTCCAGGATCTGCCCGGGATTCAAAGGATCCTCTGAGATGGAGAGAGCAGCGGAAACTCCGTCCTTCGAGTAGGAAGTCACCAAAGACAAAAAGCTTGATCTGATATCACATGGTAGTGGTTTGATATGAACCATAAAGAGGCTATAGAGAGGGCGAAGGAGCATTTCGGCAGGCTTCTGGAGGAGCAGCTTGCCAGGGTTGAGCAGATGAAGGCTGCCGGCGGGTGGATAGACTACAGCAATCTGAAGCCACTGATCATAGGATACGTCGATGGTGATGGAATCGGACCTTACATAACAGGCGAGGCCATAAGGGTCCTCCAGAGCCTCCTGAGGGATGAGATAGAGCGCGGGGATGTTGAGTTCCGGAAGATCGAGGGGCTCAGCATAGAGGAGAGGGCAAGGGCGATGAAGGCGCTGCCTGATGATGCTCTTGAGGCCCTGAAGAGGTGCCATGTGATACTGAAGGGCCCGCTCACAACGCCGAAGAAGGGGGATCCGTGGCCAAACCTGGAGAGCGCAAACGTGGCGATGCGCCGCGAGCTAGACCTTTTCGCGAACGTGAGACCCGTCTCAATACCATCCGAGGGAATAGACTGGGTCTTCTTCAGGGAGAACACGGAGGGCGAGTACGTCCTCGGAAGCAAGGGTCTCAACGTCACCGAAGATCTCGCGGTCGATTTCAAGGTAATAACCACACAGGGCTCGGAGCGGATAATACGGCTTGCCTTCGATTATGCCAGGAGGAACAATATCAACAGGGTATCTGTGGTGACAAAGGCAAATGTCGTGAAAACAACAGACGGGAAGTTCCTCGAGATCGCGAGATCCATCGCTAAAGAGTACCCTGAGATAACCTTTGATGACTGGTTCGTCGACATAATGGCGGCGAAGCTCGTGGACACAAAGAGGAGGCGGGACTTCAGGGTCATAGTTCTTCCCAACCTCTACGGGGATATACTCACTGATGAGGCTGCGGAGTTCCAGGGAGGCGTTGGGACAGCGGGAAGCGCGAACATAGGCAAAAGATACGCCATGTTCGAGGCGATACACGGCTCAGCCCCGAGGATGGTCCAGGAGGGAAGGGCGCAGTACGCGGATCCATCGAGCATCATGCGCGCCTCGACGATGATGCTCCGTCACGTCGGGATGGTTGACAGGGCGAGGAGGCTCGAGATGGCCCTGGATATCTGCGGCCAGTTCGAGAGGAAGCTGGTGATGACCGGCAGGCCGGGAGGAGCCACAGGCAGGGAGTTTGCGGATTATGTTATAGAGACGATGAACTCTGAGGATCTTGAGAGCAGATGGCTCTCCTACACAGGCAAAGGGATTTAGCCTGAGAGGACGAGATCATCAGCGTGATACAGCTGGCAGAGCGGTTCCTCAGCCTCAGATACGAGGATGTATGCATACTGAAAGCTATCGAGGCCGGAATGCGCCGGAGGGAGTGGGTGCCCCTCGAGGAGATCTCAGCCATCTCCGGCATACCGGCCTCGAAGGCTGAGTACTATCTCAGGCTGCTTTCAGGCAGAAAGCTCGTCTCCTACACGAGTGTGCCGTACGAGGGGTACCAGATCGAGTTTGCAGCATACGATCTTCTCGCCCTTCACGATCTCGTCAGGAGAGGCTTCGTGGCATCGCTTGGCGACAGGCTGGGCGTCGGCAAGGAGTCTGTCGTCCATGAGGCCCTGAATGACATCCCGCTGGTTATAAAGTTCCACAGGGAGGGGAGGACCAGCTTCTCCAGGGTGAGGAGGGTCAGGGACTATCTCAGGGACAGGCCGAAGGTTGCATGGATATATGCTTCAGCTCTTGCGGCCAGAACTGAGTTTGAGGTTATGAGAAGGCTTTACCCATCTGTGGCTGTCCCCAAACCAGTTGCCAGAAGCAGGCATGCCGTTGTGATGGAGAGAGTCGCGGGGGCGCTTCTCACAAAGGCGGATCTTGACGATCCTGCATTCTATCTCAACAGAATCCTTGAGGAAATAAGAAAGGCTTACAGGCTCGGGGTGATACACGCAGACCTGAGCGAGTACAACGTCATTGTGGGGGATGACATAACCATTATCGACTGGCCTCAGGCAGTTGGCAGGGATCACGAGAGCGCGGAGGAGCTTCTCTGGAGAGACGTCTCCAACATACTGAAATACTTTAAGCGCAGATACAAAATAGACCTGGAACTGGAAGAGGTCATCCGAAAGATAAAGGTTGATGATGGATAGCAGGATATTCGGTGTGGATATCGCCAGCGGCTCTCCCAGAGGCAGGAGCCAGCCGAGCTACGCGCTTTTTGTGATAGATGGGGAGAGCAGCTACTGCTATGAGATGGTCAGCAGGCAGAAGCTCATCCGGATTATAAGAGAGAAGAAGCCGGACATCATAGCTGTGGATAACATCTACGAACTCGCCGCGGACAGGAACGAGCTCACGCTCCTCATGAGGCTGTTCCCCTCAGGCACCAGAATCGTCCAGGTGACCGGAGGGGATCGTCCAGAGCCGCTTGTCAAGGTGGCGAGATGGCATGGAATCGTCTTTGACAGGCTGAATCCGATGCACGAGGCTGAGGCGTGTGCACGCCTTGCCGCAAAGGGCATCGGGTGTGCAGTATCCGTCTTTGAGGACAGGACCTGGATAAAGGTGAGCCGGAGGCGCTCTCCAGGAAGGGGTGGATGGAGCCAGAACAGGTACTCCAGGAAGATACACGGAAACGTGAAGCTTCTCTCCAGAGAGATCGAGCACCATCTCAAGGAGAGCGGGCTGGAGTTCACAATGAAGGCTGTGGAGGGGCTTGGCGGCTATATCAGATGCGAGTTCATGGTCGAGGCGCCCAGGGACAGGGTGCCGGTGCATTCCAGCTCGAGGGGAGACGTCCAGATACGGGTCGCTCCGATCCCGCGGCAGCATCTGCAGTTCGTGCCACTGCAGCAGCGCAGGGACTACATAATCGTTGGCATAGATCCCGGAACCACGACAGGGCTCGCAGCTCTCAATCTCAGGGGAGAGCTCGTCGATATCGTCTCGGCAAGGACCATGTCGTCCTCGGATGTCATCGAGTGGATAGCGGCGCGCGGCAGACCCCTGATAGTGGCCACGGACGTCTCGCCAGCACCAGGGGCCGTGGAGAAGATCAAGCGGGCGTTCAATGCGGTTCTCTTCTCTCCCGGAGAGGATCTGCCCGCCGAGGATAAAATTGTGCTCGCAAGGCCGTTCAATTACAGGAACGATCACGAGAGGGATGCGCTTGCAGCTGCCATGAGCGCATTCAAAAAGTACAGAAACAAGTTCAGCCAGGTGGAGAAGAAGATCTCGAGGGATGTGAACCCGGACGAGGTGAAGGCGCTTGTGGTGAGGGGTTACTCCATCGAGAAGGCTATGGCAGAGCTTCTGGAGGCGGATGAGGCGCCTGTGCAGTCACCTGAAGAGCCTCCGCAGATCCCGCAGCCCAGGCCTGAGGAGCTGAGGCTTCTGACAGAGCAGGTCAGAAACCTCAGGGAGTACGTGGAGGACCTCCGGGCTGAGATATCCTCCAAGGATAAAGAGATCTCGGAGCTGAAGAGAGAGCTGGAGAAGCTGCAGGACAGGGCCTACAGGGAGATGAAGCGCGACCACGAGATCCGGATAAGAGATAAAGAGATCGAGAGGCTCAGGAATCTGCTGAGGGCCGAGCGCAAACGCCTGCGGAGTTTCCGGGCAGAGGCGCAGAGGATCAGGAAGGCGGAGCGGATAGAGGAGATGGCAGGATACAGAAAGCTGAAGCCTGTTCCTGTATTCTCAAAGGAGGCCATCCTCTCTGCGAGGAGCAGGTGGTCCATAGGCAGGGGGGATCTCATCCTGCTCCAGGATCCGTCGGGTGGTGGTCCGAACACGGCTGATCTCATCGCAGATCTTGAAGTGGAGGCTGTGGTTGTCATGAAGGATATGCCTCAGAGGATGAGGGAGTACTTCATGGAGAAAACCATTCCCGTGCTCAGCGCAGATGATCTCTCAATAAAGACGATAGACGGAATATCATTCGTGGATCCTGAGATGCTGAAGGCCGCAAAGGAGAGATGGGAGGAGCAGAGAAAGGCATACGAGGCGGAGAAGAGGGCCGAGCGGCTTAGAAGCATCATCGAGGAGTACAGGGCTGAGAGGCTGAGGGAGGAGAGGCTCGAGGCCAAGCGGCGATCGAGAAGCCTCTTAGATGCGTGATTCGATCGTGGAGTGTGTCACTTCTTCAGCAGCTCTTGATACCCTGGAGATCCGGAGAAACCCATTCTGTTGTCGCTCTTATCCATTTGATGACTTGCCCAAAGAGAACCGCCCCTGCTCTGCCCTCCTTCCGGGGGAACGATTGCGTTCAGCAACCTCTAAGCATAACCCACAAGTTGTTGAATGCATAAGAGCGTCTGTTGTTCGTCGAGCTGGTCGGTACCTATAGTTCTTCGCGCCACTTCATGTAAATCCATTTAAAAGCTACTGGATATGTCATACTTTATAGATTATTTTATGTGATATGTTATATTATATCAACTTATGCGGAATACTATAATGCTGGAATTCTCAAAAAGATGGTATTTGCTCAACGCTCTTATGTATTCAGCGACCTGAAGGATATGCAGGCCGGTTGCTGAATGCACTCATTCGCTCGCCACGAGCGCACAGCGTGACTGGTGCCTCTTCGGGCAAGTTATAAGATGGATAAGAGCGTGCTGGAATTCTCAAAAAGATGGTATTTGCTCAATATCGCGAGCTTGCTTGAGTTACTGATCAAGTGAAGCCGATATCATCGGTCATACTCGTTCATCCAGAAATCCGCCAAGAGGGCAATTTACCTCAACGTATTGAGCATGTGCAAAAGATGGGCTTTGCGGATCCAGATGGCATTAACCTCTCGCTGCAGGGCAAAGACTATATCAGCATTGAGCTCAGAGTCTGACGCATGATCGGCAGGCAGACCCAGGTCGTGGACTGCAGGGAGAGCATGGGGCTGGCCAAGGGTGGTGGGCTCGCGCAGAGGGGCACGCTATCAGAGGCGGCGAGGCCGGATGTCATAGCGATTGCGATGTCACCCGGGAGGAGGCACATCACAAAACCCGTCTGCGAGATAACCTATGGGCTGAGAAGGGAGGGCATACAGACAAGCGTTCTGGTTCTGGAGGCCGGGACAGGCGTTCCCGAGTCGTTTCCCCAGGCGTCGAGGGGCTACGGTCCGACATTCGGTTTGACCCCAAAGGAGATCGAGCAGATTCAGAGGCACAAGATAGCCGTGATACACCTCGGCAACGTTAAGTCTCATGTTATCTACAAGACGAGAGACATCCTCGCGTTTGTGGATATTCCCGCTGTTGTTGTATCGCAGTGTCCGGTGGACTTCGAGGACTTCGCAAAGGAGGGCGTGAAAACGCGGGTCGTCATGCCACCGAAGAGCAGGCAGGTCACAAAGGGCACTGTTGTGGATATCGTCACCGGAGTGACAAGAGGCGCGACATGTGGCAGGAGCAAGCTCAACACGCTTGCCAAGGTTCTGAACAAACACCTCGCTGAGATGGAATCGAAGAGAACCGAGTGATCGCGCGTGAAATACGTGGTGCTTCTCGGAGATGGAATGGCAGACTGGCCGCTGGAGGCTCTTGGCGGGAGAACGCCCCTGCAGGCTGCATGCAAGCAGAACATGGATCTAATTGGCCGCATCGGGAGATGCGGTCTCGCCCGGACGGTGCCTGATGGCATGACCCCTGGAAGCGATGTGGCAAATATGTCCATAATGGGATATGATCCTAGGAGGTACTACACAGGGCGGGCCCCCCTTGAGGCTGCTGCGATGCGGATACCTCTTGGGGAGAACGAGATCGCGTTCAGATGCAATTTCGTCACTGTGATTGACGGCATCATGGACGACTACAGCGCCGGTCATATCACATCTGAGGAGGGCGCTGAGATAGCGAGATCCCTGAAGAAGGTTATACCGGGCGGCAGGATATATCCTGGAGTGAGCTACAGGAACATCGTTGTTTTAACAGCATGCAGGGATGCTGTCTGCACCCCGCCACATGATATAATGGGCAGGCCTATATCAGATCACCTTCCCAGGGGAGATGATGCGCACATTCTCGTGGAGATCATGGAGGGAGCCCGGCCGCTGCTTGAGAGCCATCCTGTCAATCGCAGGCGCGTGAGCATGGGTTTGAAGCCCGCAAACATGATCTGGCTCTGGGGGCAGGGGCCTGCGCCGTCGATGCCCGGGTTTCATGACATCTACGGTTTGGATGGCGCGGTGATCTCAGCTGTTGATCTTCTGAAGGGACTGGGGGTCTATGCCGGCTGGCGAGTGATCGATGTTCCTGGGGCGACGGGCACGATCGATACCAACTACGCTGGCAAGGTCGAGGCCGCGCTCAAAGCTCTTGGTTCAGTGGACATCGTGTATCTTCATGTAGAGGCACCGGACGAAGCCGCGCACTCAGGAGATGTTGAACAGAAGATAAGAGCGATAGAGCTCTTCGATGAGAGGGTGGTTGGCCCGATGATCAGTGGTCTGAAGAGATCTGGAGAGCCGTGGCGTGTGCTTCTTCTCCCGGATCATCCCACGCCCATAAAGATAAGAACACACTCCACCGACCCGGTCCCATTCGCGATAGCCGGGTCTGGAATAGATGCGGATTCTGTCGATGTTTTTGACGAGATCTCAGCGTCGAGGGGAAGCTATGGAAGTGTCGAGGGGAAGGACCTCATCAGACTGCTCATCGCGGGATGATCTGCAGCTGTACATCCAGAGGCAGATCGAGATGATAGGGCTCAGATGCTGCCTCAGAAGAAGGGCATCTCTCAGAATCTCATCATGAGCCCCCCAAAAGCGATTCGCTCTTACCCGTCTGATGACTTGGCCAAAGCGGCACTGTTTCTGCCTCTGTTCCTGGTGAACGAGCGCTTCCAGCAGCCGCACAACCTCTAATTTGGCAAACACATATGAGCGTACCTTATATCCCATCGTGATGCCCGACAGCCTGGCCACTCCTTCTGGAGCAGACCGATATGCTGATATGACAGCAGGTATCGTCTTGGGGCTGCATTTGAGCCATCCTGTAGGTCCGAGCATGCTCTAACATGCTCAGGGCTGTTGAAAGCCTCATCCCTTTGAGGCAGCTCACAAATCTAAAAGCATAATCTGGGACTTTCAGGGCCGCAGTCCAGGCGCGTCTAAACTATTTATATAGGATATCCCGATACATGATGTAGGCTGATGGACGATATAAATCTTCTCAGCAAATAAAAAAATGGTTGAGGTGATAGGCTGCATCAGAAAGATGTTGATGAGTCTGTTGTAACGAGGGTCAGGGTCCCTCGCAAGCAGAACAGGGAGGTATTCGGGTACGTGGAGAGCCTTCTGGGCTCGAACCGTATCAAGGTGAGATGCATGGACGGCCAGACCAGGATCGCCAGGATACCGGGAAAGATGAAGAAGCGGATATGGATCCGCGAGGGGGACGTCGTAATAGTGGTCCCTTGGGAGTTTCAGGACGACAAGGCAGATGTGATATGGAGATACACCGGCCCTCAGGTCGACTGGCTTGAGCGCAAGGGATACCTCAAATCAACACCATGAAGCGAAGGAGCGAGGAGGAGTTCGAAGCGCGTATCGATCTCTTCCGCAGGCGCATCAAGGATGCAAACGATTTGAAGGTAAGGGATGACGTTTTTGATACGCGCACCCTCATGAACCTGTACCATCTGTCCAAGAAGGGCTACGTCGAGGCTCTGGGTGGCTCGATCAGCCGCGGGAAGGAGGCAAACATATTCCACGCGCTCGGCAGGGGAGGCAGGCACCTCGCCCTGAAGATCTACAGGGTCGCGACAAGCGACTTCAAGGCGATGCAGGACTACATCCTGGGGGATCCGAGGTTCAGAAGCGTGAAGGGCAACAAGCGCAGCCTTGTGAACGCCTGGACCAGAAAGGAGTACAGGAACCTGCTCAGGGCAGAGGAGGTCGGCGTGCGTGTGCCACACCCCTACGCCGTCAGGGAGAACATCCTGGTCATGGATCTGGTCGGCACCGATGGAGTTGCCGCGCCCCTTCTCAGAGAGGTGGAGCTCGAGAAAGAGGAGGCGGAGCGCGTCTACAGGAGGATCGCGGATTATGTTGTCACCCTCCACAACCGCGCGGGGCTCGTCCATGCGGATCTGAGCGAGTTCAACATACTCTATGATGGGGAGCCTGTGCTGATAGACATGGGCCAGGCTGTGACGCTCGACCACCCGAACTCGATGGAGTTCCTCAGAAGGGATATATCCAATCTGGTGAGGTTCTTCAGGGAGCGATACGGCTTGGGATCTGAGGATGAGATCTGGAGCAGGATTGAATCTGAGGATGAAGCTGCAAATGGAGATAGAGGTTCTTAGATGAATATCAAGATTCCCAGCGACAGGATCGGCGCGGTAATAGGCCCGAATGGCGAGACGAAGAGGTACCTGGAGGAGAGGTGCAAGATATCGCTTGATATAGACAGCGAGAGCGGTGTTGTCACCGTGACCTCTCAGGGGGATGCCCTGGAAGCCATGAAGGCGATGGATGTTCTCAGAGCAATAGCGAGGGGATTCTCGCCAGAGCGGGCATTCGCACTGCTTGACGACGACATGCTCATGCTTGACATAATGGATCTCTCGAGCCTGGCCGCGACAAAGAACGACATGATCCGGATAAAGGGAAGGATCATAGGCAAGGACGGCAGGACCAGGGAATTGATGGAGAGCCTGACAGGAGCCAGGATCTCAGTCTACGGAAAGACGGTCTCCATAATTGGATACCCTGAACAGATAAAGGTCGTGCGCTCTGCGCTCGAGATGCTGATCGATGGCGCACCCCACGGCAACGTTTACAGCTTCCTCGAGAGGAAGCGGAGAGACCTCCTGGAGATGGAGCTCTGAAATGGATTTCAGCAGCGAGCAGTGGCTCATTCTGATCGTGCTGGCTCTGGGGCTGCTCTCTCTACTCGGGACAGCGATTGGCGGTGAGAGGGGGATCAGCAGCTGGGGGCCGGTGATATTCGTGAGAACGACCAGGGGTCTCGGCCTGCTCGACAGGCTTGCAGGTGCGAGGCGCCTCTGGCGTTTGACAACGACACTCTGCATGCCTCTCGTCCTTGCGGGAATGATCTACTTTCTGCTCCTGCT
Organism: Methanothrix sp.; assembly: GCA_029907715.1. Lineage (NCBI taxonomy): Archaea > Methanobacteriati > Methanobacteriota > Methanomicrobia > Methanotrichales > Methanotrichaceae > Methanothrix > Methanothrix sp. The sequence goes on along the minus strand of JARYLI010000009.1, from coordinate 30,390 downwards.
GCTTCTGATGGTGTATGTGATGTGGAGGGCGCCACCCGAGCCCGGGAGCTACAGCTCCCCGCGGAACGTTCTTCTCATACCCGGAGTCAATCAGTACATACCACTTGTGTGGGGATGGATCGCTCTCTGCGTCACGATAGTGATTCATGAGCTCTCACATGGAATCCTTTGCAGGGTGGAGGGGATACGGGTAAAATCGATGGGTGCGATATTTCTGCTCTTTCCAATAGGCGCCTTCGTCGAACCAGATGATTCCGAGCTCTTCGGGGACGGGAGGAACCCACCAAAGGCAACACGACAGGCAAGGATGAGAATACTGTCCGCAGGGGTCATCGCGAATTTTCTGGTAGCTGCGCTGGCACTGGCTCTGTTCTTCGGACCTGTCATAAATGCGTTATCACCAGTCGACAGGGTCATCGTTGTGAGCGTCGAACCTGAAAACGGATTTGCAGGCGATATACGCGCGGGAATGGTTGCATCAGGCTCTTGCAGCCTCGAGGAGCTTTACAGGATCGCGTCAGAGGGAAGATCCCTTGAGCTCTTCGACGATGCTGGAAGAGCATCGATCTCCGGAGAGCCGGCTCTGGGGGTGCTCGTGATCGACACATTTGACGGATCGCCGGCGAAGGAAGCCGGAATGCCGGACAGGTTCGTGATCACTGAGATAAATGACACCAGAATCGAATCTCTTGAGAGCTTCAGGGATTACATGAACTCCACCTCTCCCGGACAGTTTCTGAAAATAAGCACCACCATGGGAACTTACAGCGTGAAGCTCGCACCCAAAGGTGATGGCACCGGCATGATGGGGGTTGCCATCTCCGGCACGGCGCTGTACATCAGAGGGGTCATCCTCCAGGAGTTCCAGGCGGAGAGGTTCCTGTCGCTCATGAGATCGATCCCATCGAGCGGGTTGAGGGGGTTCAACACGCTCATGGGATTGCCGTTTGCGGGCATCGGCGGGTTCACATCAGACGGGTTCCAGGGCTTCAGCGGGCCGATGCTGTACCTCTTCGAGCCGGCCGGCTGGGCGGAGCCACTGGGTGATAAAATATTCTGGATCGCAAACCTCCTGCTCTGGATAGGCTGGATCAACATGTACGCGGGTCTCTTCAACTGCCTGCCGACGATACCGCTCGACGGAGGCCACATAGTTCGCGACATGATCCGGACGCTACTCGACAGGGTGATGAGCGAGACGAGCGCCGAGCGGTTCACAAGAGGCATTGTGGCCGCTCTCTCATGGCTCGTGATCTCCTCACTGATCTTCACAGTTATCGGCCCGTACCTGGCTCACGGGATACCGCTCTGAGAGCAGACGGGCCACGGCAAAAGCAGGAAATACATCTGACAGCCTTTCAGTGTAGATCTCTGAGAGACGGATGCACTCAAGGCCGGCGCGCTCGCATGCAGCCTCCACAATAAACTCGCCCACGCCGGCTGCAACAACCCTCCGGATGCTGTGCCTCTCAGCTATCCTGGATATGCCACTGGATATGATCGATATCTGGCGGGATTTCGCCTGCGCCGCGATAGATAGCGCTCCCTCCTCCCCGAGCTCATCCAGATCCGAGCACACGGTCCTCGCGAGCCTTCTGAGCGCTCCCTCACGGCTCTTCGGCCCGCCGTCCGGCGTCTCGCATGAATAAGCATCAGGTTCTATATCCCCCAGCGCGAGGTACGCATCTGCTGTTATCGAGAAGAGCTCGGATGAGAGCGGCGCAGAACCACCGGAGAGATAGACGCAAGGGAGCAACGCTGCGAGGTTTGTGCGCAGCACCCCTGTGTATACAAGCTCCCCCCGCATCAGCCTCTTCAGATCCGTGAAGCCGGAGAGCGACCGGTCAACCACCGGTACGATATCAGTGGTTGTCGAACCCATATCAACGAAGATGCACTTCCCGATATCCTTGAGGAGAAGCGTGATAGATGCGGACCAGTTTGCAGCAGCCACATCCAGTGCGTTATCTTCTGAAATGCTCTCGTGAAATCCGCCCAGTCCCCAGAAATGCACCGGGCAATCGAACGCCCTTTCGACCTCTGATGCTATGAACATCACCCCCTTCCTTCTGCTCTCAAAGCAGTCCGCGAGCTCGCCGGTCATGACCACGCCAACAGCATCAGGTTTCAGCGTGGAGCTCAGCCCGGCGAGATGATCTCCCAGTGGGGATCTCTTCCAGAGGGGGAGGTACCTGATCTCCGCAAACCGCCCGTCGGAGCTCGCAGCCTTTGTATTCGCCCCGCCAATGTCGACTCCGAGAATCACACTTCTGCAGGCATATCCTTACCATAAAAGCTTTAGGTATGAAGCCCATGGAGTTTCCGGAGATTCATCATGGCTGCTAAGGAGATGTACCCTGAGCCCACCTTTCTGGAGTGCGGGTTCGCCGATCTGGATTACAAGGTAGTCCAGCGGGGGATCTGCTGTCTGTGCGGCACCTGTATAGCCCTCTGTCCCAGGATCGGGCAGCAGAATCGAAAGCCAACACTTATGGAGTACGATCCCCTCTGTGGTTTATGCTATGCATACTGCCCGAGGAGCTTCTTCGACATGCCATTCTTTGAGAGGAAGCTCTTTGGGAGATCCAGGGGATCTGAGGAGACCCTGGGAATATACCGGAGCGCGATGGCCGCCAGGGCAGCGCCAGTTCGCGGCAAGGTTCAGGATGGTGGGGTTGTAACCGCTCTTCTGGTCCATGCGCTCGAGACCGGCGTGATCGACTGCGCAGTTGTGACCGATAGAAACTCAAGGTGGCAGACGATACCCAAAGTCGCTACCACCCCGGAGGAGATCATCGCAGCTGCAGGCACCAAGTACACCATAACCCCAAGTGTTGTTGGAGTTCAGATGGCCATAGACAAGGGGTTCACGAAGATCGGGTTCACGGGGACGCCCTGCCAGATACAGGCGCTTCGCAAGGCCCAGCTGCTTGAGGAGCCATACCAGTTCGGCCAGGATAAGATCGCCCTCCTGATCGGTCTCTTCTGCATGGAGAACTTCGATTACCAGAGGCTCATGACAGGTCTGGTGAGGGACAAGATGAATCTGCAGCCCACAGATATTGAGAGGTTTGAGATACAGAGAGGCATGTTCAGGGTCATCTCAAGGGATGGTGTGAAGGAGGTACCCCTTCAGGAGACGGATGAGTTCACATGGGCTGGATGCGGTCCGTGCTTTGACTTCACAGCAGAGCTTGCGGATGTCTCTGTGGGCAGCGTCGGATCCCCGGGCGGATGGTCCACGGTGCTCGTGAGGACCGACGCTGGGGAGAAGATCTACAGATCCGCTCTCTCTGCAGGCGTGATCGAGGAGAAGCCACTGACGGATAAGGGCATGGCTCTCATGAAGAGACTCGCGTCCGAGAAGGTCTCCAGATTCGAGGATTACGCATCCAGATGCAGGCTGGATGTAAAGAGGATCTGAAAAGCCCATGTGCTTGCGACCGGCCGGAAGAGCCATCGGTTGATGGGAAGATCGTATGCTTTCGATAGGGCTTGCTGGAAAGCCGAACGCCGGTAAATCGACGTTCTTCAAGGCTGCAACTCTTGCAGATGTCGAGATAGCGAACTATCCGTTCACAACCATCGATGCCAACCACGGCATCTCATACGTGAGGGTGAGGTGTCCATGTGTCGATCTAGGCATCGAAGGCGGATGCGGCAGATGCATCAAAGGGAGCAGATTCGTGCCGGTGGAGCTCATAGACGTCGCAGGGCTGGTCCCAGATGCTCATCTTGGAAGAGGCCTCGGAAATGAGTTTCTTGACAGCCTCCGCCTGGCTGAGGCCGTGATCCACGTGCTAGACGCATCAGGCTCCACAGATGCGGAGGGGAATCCGGTCGGTGTCGGGAACTACGATCCTCTGAGAGATGTGGAGTTTCTCAAACACGAGATAAGCATGTGGCTCTTCGGGATCCTGGAGAGGAACTGGGCGAAGCTGATGCGCCAGTACACCTCTGAGAAGGCGAAGCCTGAGCAGATCATATACGAGCAGCTCGGCGGCGCGGGCGTGTCCGATAAGGACGTGCGATGGGCCCTCTCCCGAATGGACTCTGATCCTGCGAGCTGGAGCAGGGATGATCTCAGGAGGTTCGCAGAGCTTCTCAGGCAGTCCAGCAAGCCCATGATCATAGCAGCCAACAAAATAGATCTCGCGCCCAGGGAGAACATCAGGAGGCTCATGGAGCTCGATGAGATCGTGGTGCCTGTGAGCGGGGCTGCGGAGATCGCCCTCCGGATGGCTGATAAGGCAGGCGTTATAAGATACCTCCCGGGAGATCCCGATTTTGAGATCGTGGGCGAGCTGAACAGGGCTCAGAAGGCCGGCCTGGATAAGATACGGGCACTCCTGAAAGAGTATGGCTCCACCGGAGTGCAGGAGTGCATCAACCGCGCGGTCTTCGATCTCCTCGACTACATCACCGTCTACCCTGTGGAGGACGAGAACAAGTTCACTGACAGAAACGGAGTGGTCCTGCCGGATGCATACCTCATGAAGAGAGGATCCACAGCGCGCGATCTCGCCTACAGGGTCCACACAGACCTGGGCGAGAGCTTCCTCTTCGCGATAGATGCACGCAGGAAGCTGCGTGTCGGGGAGAAGTACGAGCTTAAGGACGGGGATGTTATAAAGATAGTGGCAACCAAATGATTCCACTCGGGATTGCGTGGTAGGCAGTTCGGCAGGACTCCTGTCAGGCGATCAGGGCGAGGAGCAGAGCTGGTGGCGCACTAACGGAATATCATCATGCATCTGTGGATTCAACAGCAGATGAGGAAAAGCGGGACATGCTGCTCAGAGGGTCGAGGCTGGGAGATATCTCCAGCGAGGTGCTGGATTTCATCTCCTCCAGGGATGCGGATTTGTGGATAGCAGAGGCTGACGTTCTTGTGGACATGGCGCACCTCCTGATGCTTTACGAGAGGGGGCTGATACAGCGGGAGGACTGCGCCAGGATACTCACGGCGCTGAAGGAGCTGCTAGCAGAGGGTTTTGATGTGCTCGGCGAGGGTGAGGATATCCACGAGGCGATCGAGGCTTACGTCATAGAGCGCGTGGGGCCAGCTGGCGGCAGGATGCACACAGCGCGATCCAGGAACGATGAGGTGGCCACATGCATCCGGATCGCTCTCAGGGAGCAGATGCTCGGGCTGATGGACGAACTTCTGCAGATGATAGATGTTCTTGTACAACTCGCGGATGAGACCCGGGAGCGCATCATTCCTGGGTACACGCACCTTCAGCACGCGCAGCCCACGACCCTCGCGCATCACCTTCTCGCGCATGCAGACGCTCTGATAAGAGATCTTGAGAGGTTCGAGGACGCCTACGAGAGGGTCAACCTGAGCCCGCTGGGCGCGGCTGCATTCGCATCCACCGGATTCGAGATAGACAGACACATGACATGCGAGCTTCTCGGCTTCTCCGGGATTGTGGAGAACAGCATGGATGCTGTGTCAGGCAGAGACTTCGCTCTTGAGGTTCTCGCAGACACATCGATACTGATGATCAACCTTAGCAGGATCGCAGAGGAGATCATACTCTGGTCGACCGCTGAGTTCGGATACGTGGAGGTGGACGATCTCTTCGCCTCGACGAGCTCCATAATGCCGCAGAAGAAGAACCCGGACACGGCTGAGCTCGTGAGGGCTAAGAGCGGGACCGTCATCGGATCCATGGTGGGAGCGCTGAGCATCTGCAAGGCGCTTCCGATGAGCTACAACAGGGATCTGCAGGAGCTCACGCCTCACATATGGCGCGGGATTGGAGCTGCGAGATCCTCACTGAGGGTCATGAAGGGATGCATGTCAACGCTAAGATTTGACTTTGAGAGGCTTGAGAGATCATCCACGGATGGATTCACAACCGCCACCGAGCTTGCAGATTCGATTGTCAGAATCACAGGAATTCCATTCAGAACAGCCCACCAGATTGTGGGGAGGATTGCACGTCTTCCAGGGAAGCCCAGCCTGGAGGACCTCGACAGAATAGCCATGGAGGTGGCAAACGTTAGGCTGAGCATGATGGGGTTCACTGCTGGAGATCTCGAGAGGGCTCTGGACGCGAGAACAAACGTCGCGATGCGCGCCAGGCCGGGCGGCCCTGCGCCGGCTGAGGTCTCAAGGATGCTGGATGCCAGGAAGAAGTACCTGAAATCGGCATCTTTCAGGCTCAGAGAGAGGCGCGCCAGGGTCGAGTCTGCGATAAGCCACCTGATGGAGCTCGTCGACCGCACAGCTTGCTCGAGCTGAATGGGCGTCAGCTGCGGCCCGATTACCGGTGGTCTACCTAAGACATGCGTATATCTTGCAAGAAGTTGTATAAAAACATCGCTTTTATGTGTTTGGCAAGTTGTGGGTCATGCAATGTGGTTGCTGAATGTACTTATTCATTCACCAAAAATGCACAGCAGGATCAGTGCTTCTATGGGCAATTTGCCCCCCTGTAAGGCTGCCTTCGCCATGGGTATTTCGTCCTTTGAGTAGCTCGGAATTCCGAAGGAGGTTTTATGACCGCGCTCTTATCCATCTGATAACTTGGCCCAAAAAGGCACCAGTCACGCTATGCGTTCCTTCCGAGGGTATGAGTGCATTCAGCAACCGGCCTGCATGCCCTTCAAGTTGCTGAATACATAAGAGCGTATGACCGAGAGAATTCGCCATGGACACAGTATTTCGTCTTTTGAGTAGCAACTCGCTCATTAAGTATATGAAGAACTTATGCTCTCCTCTCGTCCATGATCAGGCTTTGGGTCATCTCTGCATTGGTTATTCTCCTGCTGATAGCCACAGGCACATCCAGAAACTACATAGTCGATGACGATGGGTTCGCGGATTCAGAGAGCATAGCAGGCGCTGTCAGGGCCGCCTCTGATGGTGATATAATATACATAAAGCCCGGTGTGTACAGCGAGGAGGTTCTTGTGGACAAAACACTGACAATAAAGCCGCTTCTCGGAGAGAGGGGAGAGTGTGTGCTGAGGGCTGATGGCAAATCGGTGGGAATCAAGGTCGCTGCCAGTGGATGCACAGTGGAGGGCCTCACCATCACCGGATACTCTGAGGCTGGAATCCTGCTCACCTCGAGCGGGAACAGCGTGAAGGGCAACACCCTCCGCGAGAACCGAGCTGGTGTCATAATCGAGGGCGGTGAGTCCAACCGGATAGAGAACAACCGGGTTGAGGAATCAACCGGAGGAATAGTCCTTTACAGGGGAGCGAGAAGCAACAGTGTGGCTGGTAATGAGATCAGCCGGTGCAACTACTCGATAATCGCAAAGGAGGCGTACCACAGCATCATCGAGAGGAACACCATCACCACTGCAGGGGAGGGTCTGCATCTGATTAACGCAACTGAGACGCAGGCAACCATGAACAGCATCTCCGATGCACTCAGCGGCATTGTGATCGAGGGATCGAGCAGGATCACGCTCTCCAGATCTGTTGTGAATAATACCGGAACGGCGATCGCTCTCGGCTCGACGAGCCGCTGCACTGCCATCGATAACGTGATCTCCTCATCGAACGATGGCATCGTCCTGGTCGGAGCGAGTTCCTGTCTCCTGGAGAGGAATTCGATCGAGAACGTGACAACCGGTCTGATGGTGGTCGATTCATTCAACAACACCATCAGGGATAACGAGATCAGAGATGCAGAGCTTGGGCTCTTCGTCGACGGCAGCACAAGGGAGGCATATTCCAACAGCATATCAGATACAAACCTCATAGATGGCATGCCTGTGGTGTACGTATTCAACCAGAGTGGTGTCAGGATAGCGGATCACGAAGCGGCACACATGACAGTGGCATACTGTGACAGGTGCGATATCTCCAGAAACAGGATAGCACATGATGCGCTCTTCCTCTACGGGATCACAAACAGCACTGTTGAGGGGAACATGCTCAGGGGCTCATATGGCGGGATCCGTCTCATCGATTCGACAAACAACACGCTGAAGAACAACACAGCAACGGGTACAAAATATACCGGCATGTTCCTGCGCGGCACGGCGTACAATCTGGTTCAGAACAACAGTTTGAATGAGAATGGGAACAACGGGCTGGCTCTGATCCTCTCCTACAGAAACTCGCTGGCATGGAACCTCATAATGAACAATACCGAGTACGGGATAAGGTCGAACTACTCTGAGGAGAACGAGATCTCCGGCAACACAATCTCGGGGAACAGGAAGGCAGGCATATGGTTCGACAACAGCAACAGGAGCAGCATCTATGGGAACAATATCACCAATAACGTGATGGGCATACTCATGACGAATTCATATGAGAACAGAATATACCACAACAACCTCATCGACAACGAGGAGCAGGCATCTGATGATTTCGGTAACTTCTGGGACATGGGGCCTGAGGAGGGAGGAAACTACTGGAGCGATCACAGATGCACAGGCCGGCCGTGCACAGGGTTCGCGAAGCTCATAAGCTCAAATGCGATCGACCGGCATCCCTTTGGAGAGGTCAGCGGGTGGACGCTGCCCAGAGAGGTGCCAGGCAACATAACCGCAACAAACGTATCTTCGACCAATGTGAGCATCGGGAGCCCACCATATCCAAGGAGTCTCGCATATGCGGTGAGCAACCGAACCGGCACATCTTACAGGAGCGGGCTTGCACTCCTGGAGGCTGCTCAGAGGCTGCGAGGAGAGCACACAACAGAGAGCACCAGCGCACCCTGAAGTAGATCTGCAGGCGCCCATCGCTCCTGCATATCTTTTGCAGAGATTGCCGATAGAGACTGCAGGTGCATTGCTGCCCCTGGGAATTGAATGCCCATCACCATGAAGACATCGCCAAAAAGGCGGACCAGATGCTGCATACATCTAGGATTCTGAATCCAGAATCAGCGATCCGCCGATCCTAAACATGACATGAGAGGCATTTGAACTCAGAGGTTGAAATCACAGGATACGTCTCGGATCTTCAGGGGCGATACATGCCAAAAACGTATTTACTTTTGCAGCAGAGCATCACCGGGGTGGTCCACTGCCGACAATAAGCGAGAAGATCCTCAGCAGGGCATCGGGAACAGAGGCAGAGGCAGGAGATATAGTCGATGCCGCGATAGACTACGCGATGTCGCATGACGGCACAAGTGTTCTTGCAATAAAGGCATTCAGGGAGATGGGGTCTGAGAAGGTCTGGGATAAAAGCAGGATAGTGATACCATTCGATCACATTGTGCCCGCGAACAATGAGACAGCTGCGACACTGCAGGCCGAGGTGAGGGGCTGGGCGAGAGCTCAGGGGATCGAGAACTTCTACGACTGCGGCCATGGCATATGCCATCAGGTGCTCTGCGAGATGGGCTTCGCTCTTCCCGGGGCGCTTGTCGTGGGCGCCGACTCTCATTCGTGCACCTACGGCGCCCTGGGTGCCTTCGGAACGGGTGTGGGCGCGACGGACATGGCCGAGATCTACTCCAGGGGAAGACTCTGGTTCAGGGTGCCTGAGACGATATGCATGCGCCTTGTGGGCACACCGGGAGATATGGTATCTGCAAAAGACCTCGCGCTCTTCGTGGTTAAGGAGATGGGTGCGGACGGCGCCAGCTACATGGCCGTGGAGTTCGTCGGCGAAGCTGTGGAGAGGCTGAGCATATCAGGCAGGATGACTCTGTGCAACATGGGTGTCGAGATGGGGGCAAAGGCCGCGATCGTTCCCCCGGATATGAGCGTTGACGCATACCTGATGGGAAGAGCCAGGAGTCCATACAAACACGTTCACTCAGACCCAGGATCATACCTCAGGGAGATCGAGTACGATGTGAGCGATCTTCCCCCAATGGTCGCAGCCCCATACCGCGTTGACAACGTTCATCCGGTCACAGATCTCGCCGGAACCGAGGTGGACCAGGTCTTCATAGGCACATGCACAAACGGCAGGCTGGAGGATCTGGAGGTCGCAGCACGGATCATGAAGGGCAGGAGCGTGAAGGTCAGGACTCTTGTCATCCCTGCCTCAAGAGAGGTGTACCTCGCTGCTCTGAGATCTGGGGTAATGGAGACTCTGGTCGAGTCAGGCGCGATGATCGGGCCTCCAGGTTGCGGTCCATGCCTTGGGGCGCACATGGGAGTTCTGGGAGATGGAGAGGTCTGTTTATCCACATCAAACAGAAACTTCCCGGGACGGATGGGCAGAAACGGAAGGGTCTACCTCGCGTCGCCTGCAACCGCTGCAGCCACAGCGATCACGGGGAAGATCGCAGATCCAAGGGACATATGAGGTTTGATCTCCACATCCACTCCAGATACTCCGATGGCAGGGCGAGCGTAGAGGAGATCCTGAGGGTCGCGAGGAGAAAGGGGCTCGATGGGATCGCGGTGACCGATCACAACACGCTCGATGGCTCGAGGGCTGCTCTGCAGATCAGCAGATCGAGCTACAGGGAGCTGATTGTCGTGAGAGGTGTTGAACTTGATACCTCTGAGGGCCATCTGATAGTGCTCGGTGTTGATGAGATGCCTGAGCCTGGCATCACACCAGAGGAGACAATCGAGGAGGCGCACGATCTCGGGGGGATTGCGGTCCTGCCGCATCCCTACCATCTATTCAGGCACTCCATAGGAAGGATACCGCCTGTGGATGCGGTGGAGGTCTGCAACTCAAAGTACATCCTGGGGTTATCGAATCTGAGAGCAAAGCTGGAGGCCAGAAGGCAGTGCATACCGATGGTGGCGGGCAGTGACGCCCATCTCGCAGAGACGGTCGGCCTGGGCATCACAATCCTGAACGCAGCGAGCGAGGATGATGTGCTGGAGGAGATAAGGAAGAGCAGAACAGAGATAGATTGCTGCAGAACTCCATTCGGGATTGTGGCAAAGAGGCTTGCAAGGAAGATCTACAGGAGGGTCAGGCATTAGAGCATATGATTCGCCCGCCAATGGGCCATGGCCGGACCTGCGCTGGCAGGCTGTCAGATGAATATGACTGGCAACGATCGCATGAGTTTGTTGCCGAAGACGTGAGAGCAATATAATGCGAGCGCCTGACAGGAGCCCTGCTAGACCAGCACCCTGCCGTGTGTGTCGATCTTCCCCTCTGCGATGCGGGTGGAGCTGATCCTTATGTTGTCCTCGGCCATCTTGTACTCGATCTGCACTATCTTCAAAGGCCTCAGACCGTTCTCCCGCCTTATCTCGTTTATCCTGTATGCGGTAGGCGCGGTCTCCGGGGAGACGACGATGTAATCGTAATCCTTCTCTATGGCTGATCCGAAGATGTCGCTGATCTTCTCCACCTCAAAGCTCTCCACGCCGAGCTTCTCCCTCAGAACCCTCCTGAGATTTTTGAGCCTGGTATCGAAATCCCTGACAGGCCTCTTCCTCTGGCTCCTCGCCATCTCATCTGATGTGAGGGCTATCACCACCGTCCCATCCTCTCCGGCGACCTCGAACGCTTTTTTAAGGAGAGCGAGATGGCCATCGTGAATCGGATCGAATGTTCCACCTACAGCGACTCTGGCCATACGTGCGCCAGAAGGAAGGGATCGGTATAAGTAACTACCGCTTGCGCAATCCGTCAGCATCTTTCCTTGATGATCTTCTCCACGATCTGCCTCGAGCTGCAGAGCTCGCATGGTTCCCTCTCAGATATCCTCACGACCCTCGCCTGTAAACCCCTCCTTCTGAGCTCTCCCTGAAGCCAGCTCTCGTCCATGTACTGGTCATAGCCCAGGGTGATTACATCCGGTCTCAGCTCCCTGACTGGCTCGAAGATGTCCGTCATGCTTCCCAGAACAGCCATATCAACCATCTTCAGGGCTGATACCATCCGGAGCCTCTGATCCTCAGGAATCACAGGTTTTGGTTTGTGCCTCACATTGATATCCCTTGCAACAACCACCACAAGCTCATCCCCCAGAGCTCTTGAGCGCTCGAGGTAGAGAAGATGCCCTGGATGCAGTATATCGAAAGTGCCGGTCGCCATCACTCTTGTCATAATACCTCCCTCTGCGTGTCGCAGAAACTCTGCTCTGCAGCACGATGCTTCTGATGCCTCACTCCCGTATCACCATCAGATCCCTCCTCCTTCCAGAGGAGTCATAGCATCTCCAGCTCCTTTCATCAAATGGTGGAAATGCGATTATGTGGTAGCTGCCGGTGTGAGAGAAGAACTCCAGGTCCTCCTGTGATGGAAGAGGATTCGGCACCGGATGACTGTGGCACGATCCGACAACCGGCATGCTAGGAAGCATGTACATCGGGACCCAGGCCATCCATTCGGAGGAATCTGTCCCTGGGAGGATCAGTATCTCGGATATCACCCCATCCCTGGCCTGGAGCAGCCCTGCGAACTCCCGCGGCATCGTGGATCTGCTCGCCTCCAGTATGAACTCCAGAGCTTCCCCTGCTATTCCCTTAACCCTGCGCATACCTGCTGACCTCTGACCTTGAGCCTGTGCTCTGCTCAGCAGACCTGAGATGGATGCAGTCTCCCGCCAGAACCCTGACAAGCTCGCCATCATCTCTCCTCAAGATCAGGGCACCATCTGGATCCAGCGACTCAGCAACTCCGGACACATCGCCGAACCCCTGGATCCGGACCCGCCGGTTGATCGTATCAGAGAGCCCAACCCACTCCCTGTACACATCCGCGGATTCCAGCAGCGCCCGCATCTCCTCAAGCACTCTTGTGATGAGTTCGCCCCGTGAGATCTCCCTGTCAAGCTCCGCAGATACTGTGGTCGCGTTCCATTCCTCCGGCAGCGAGGAGGCGCTCATGTTCGCGTTTATTCCGATCCCGATGATCACGTAGTTTATGATATCCAGCTCAGCCGATATCTCCGTCAGTATCCCGCAGATCTTTCTCCCATTCACCAGCACATCGTTGGGCCACTTTATTCTTGCATTCAGACCGTAGAGATCCCGGAGGGATCTGCAGACAGCGACAGATGCCGCCATCGTGTACCTGAACGCCTCCGATGGAGGGGCTCTCGGCTTCAGTATGATGCTCATCCATATGCCCCCTGGAGGAGAGAGCCACCCCCTTCCGAGCCGCCCCCGGCCTGCAGTCTGGACCTCGGCGATCACCACCGTCCAGCTCTCGGATTCGTTCGCGATCCCTCTGGCGAACTCGTTTGTCGATCCGATGCTCTCCAGCATTATCAGCCTGCTGCAGATGCCCTCCGGGATCTGAAGATGCAGCGGTTCAGGGCCGAGGAGCCTGTAGCCGAGACGTGTGGAGGCCTCTATCCTGTAGCCCATCGAGCGAAGGTGCATGATGTGCTTCCATACGGCTGCACGGCTCATCCCAAGCGCATCCCCAATCTCCCTTCCCGAGACCCACTCTCCGGAAGCCGCCCTGAGCCTGCGGATGATGCTGCAGGAGATCTCCTCAGCTCTTCGCCTCTCCTTCATCCTCACCAGATCTGTATATAGAGAGGTACGCGCCCACAGCAGCCGAGACAGCGGCGATCTTTCTCGTGTCTGCACCGAGCGCAGAGGCCAAGCTCTCGCGCTTCTCCTTCTCCTCGGTCACTATCCTCTTCACATCATCCAGGATGTTCTCCTCCCTGATGAAGTGCGTGTTGATATCTCCTCTCCTGAACCTCTCGTTTCTCAGAACAGCCTTGTGGAACGGTATGTTCGTTGCGACTCCCACTATTATGTACTCGTAGAGCGCCCTCTCCATCCTGGCTATCGCCTCGTTTCTGTCCCTCCCATGCGCCACAAGCTTTGAGATCAGCGAGTCATAGTATGGCGGGATTACATAGCCTGTGTAGACGCCGCTGTCGACCCTGATTCCTGGCCCGCCGGGGCTCCTGTACCTCTTGAGCCTGCCGGGTGATGGAGCGAAATCGTTCATGGGATCCTCTGCATTTATCCTGCACTCTATCGCCCATCCCCGTATCTCTATCTCGTTCTGGCTAAAGCTCAGATCCTCGCCTGCTGCCACCGAGATCTGCTCCTTTGCGAGATCTATCCCTGTTATCATCTCTGTTATGGGGTGCTCCACCTGGAGCCTGGTGTTCATCTCCAGGAAGTAGAAGTTCCCATGAGAGTACATGAACTCCACCGTCCCCGCGCTCCTGTATCGTATGGCCTTCGCAGCCCTCACCGCTATCTCCCCCATTCTCTTCCTGAGCTCCGGGGTCATTATCGGGGATGGGGCCTCCTCGATCAGCTTCTGGTGGCGCCTCTGGATCGAGCACTCCCTCTCCGAGACGTAGACCGTTCTCCCCCTGCTGTCCGCCATTATCTGGAACTCTATATGCCTCGGCTCGGTCAGATACTTCTCCAAATATACGGTTCCATCGCCGAACGCTGAGGTCGCTATCGACTGTGCCGATGCCACAGCAGTGGCGAGGTCCTCAGGCCTGTCGACGATCTTCATGCCTATCCCACCGCCTCCAGCTGCTGGCTTTATTATGACAGGATAGCCGATTCGCTCCGCGACATCAGCTATCTCCTCCGGGTCGGATATGCCACGCTCTGTGCCCGGCACTATCGGCACCCCTGCGTTTTTCATCATCTGCCTGGCGGTTATCTTCGAGCCCATCGCATCGATTGAGCTGCTGGAGGGCCCTATGAACACGATTCCGTTCTCCTCACACAGCCTTGCGAATTCCGGATTCTCCGCCAGAAAACCGTACCCGGGATGTATCGCCTCAGCTCCGGTCTGGAGCGCTGCCTTTACGATCTTATCCATGTTGAGATAGCTCTCCGATGATGGAGATGGCCCGATGTAGACCGCCTCATCCGCGTACTTTGCGAAGAGCGCGTTCTTGTCCGCATCCGAATACACTGCAACGCTCAGGACGCCGAGCTCCCTGCAGGCCCTCATTATACGGATTGCAATCTCCCCACGGTTTGCGACCAGGATCTTCTTGAACATCCCCAAACCCAACGCTCTACAAAGGTAAAACCTTTTTGGAAAAAATTTTTATAAAATAAAATATTAAACATGATGGGAACAGCTTAAACTCCCAGCTGCCCATCTCATCGCATGATTCATCTTGCCAGGATGCTTGCAGACATTCAGTTCGGGAGGGGAGCGGGAGCCGCTCTTTTTCCAGACGGCACGACCTTCCAGCTTTCCAGCACGCAGAGGCTGAGATATCTTCTCTCAGGGGATGAGAGGATAGCGACCGTGCGCGCCCGGGACTCACATCTGACGCTCAGCATGCTCGGCGCTGAGAGGCTGCACATGGCGTTTCCGCATCCAAGATTGAGGGTTGTCGCATCCCAGGAGGCTGTGCCGTTCGTCTCTGCCGGAAAGAACCTCTTCGCCAGGCATGTGCTGTACGCAGATCCTGAGATTAGGGCGGGCGATGAGGTGCTGGTCGTTGATGAGAACGACAGGTTGATCGCAACCGGGAGGGCAGTTCTGGCGCCTGAGGAGATGCTTCAGATAAAAAGGGGTGTGGCCGTCTCAGTGAGATACGGAGTAGAGGAGCATGTACGGAGTGGCTGAGAAGCTCGATCTGCTCAGGAAGATAATCGCATCCAGAGAGAGCATGCTAGTATCTTTCTCTGGAGGTGTCGACAGCAGCCTTCTCGCTGCGATCTCCAGAGAGGTTCTCGGAGAGAGGGCGGTGGCTGTTATCCTTGACTCCCCGCTGATGCCTAGAAGGGATATCAAGCATGCGATGTCTGTTGCTCAACGTCTTGGGATGGAGTGCATCGCTGTCGAGCATGATATCCTCCATCTCGAGAGCGTGGTTGAGAACAGCCACGAGAGATGTTACCACTGCAAGAAATCCTCTGCGAGAGTCCTCAGGAGCATCGCGAGCTCTCTCGGCATCGGCTGCGTGGCAGATGGCGTCAACACGACAGACTATAGCGATTACCGCCCGGGGATAAAGGCATGTGATGAAGAGGGTATATGCCATCCGTTTGTCGATGCCGGCATATCGAAATCTGATATCAGGGAGATTGCAAGATCACTAGGACTGGATTTCTGGAACATGCCATCATCTGCATGCCTCGCATCCAGGATCCCATACGGCATGCGCATAAATCTGAATACGCTTAAAAGAGTGGAGCAGTCAGAGGATCTGTTGAAGGATATGGGGCTATCACAGGTTCGCGTGAGAGCACACGGCGACCTCGCCAGGATCGAGGTCCTGCAATCCGAGATACACCAGGTTCTGATGCAGAGGGAGAGCATCGTGAATGAGCTCAGAAGGCTTGGATTTGTATACATCACGCTCGATCTGGAGGGATACAGGAGCGGAAGCATGAATGCAGGCGTGCGGATGAAAAGGCGCTCGGATAAAACAGATCAACATACATTGATGGATCGCCACTGATCAGCGATTTGCACAGACTTTAAACACAAAATTTATAACCAAAATAAATCCACGCTAATCAGAATATGATACCTGAAATGAATCTCATGTGCCCTCCGGGCTGGCAATCATGCATGAGGGCAAATCGCCACCTGGAGAGATCACACGCTGTTCCCGCCCTGCTTTGGAGCGCATTTGTGCTGCTGATCCTCCTCACATCAGCGGCATCATCCATGGGCGCGGTTGATATCGGTAATATCTCACGGTCCGACACCGGGCAGCTGCACCAACCACTCCGTGACCCCATGGGTGTGGTTGATGTCGGTGATATCTCACAGTCGGATGTGATCATGTATGTTAGCAACGACAATCCCCGTTACTACGTCCAGGGCGCGATACACGTTCCGCGAGCGGAGTTCGTCGCCGACGGCAGGCTGCGCTCTGTGCGTGAGATCCGTGAGATACTCGGATCACATGGCCTGACAAGAAATGATACTGTCGTCGTCTACGGGAGCTGCATGGAGTGCGGCGATCCAACGTATATCTGCTGGCTGCTGAGCTATCTGGGGCAGGAGGATGTCAGAATCCTGGAGATGGAGAGGATTGGAGCTAACATGAGCGAGAGACCATCGATCAGACCTCCAGCAAACTACACCCCTGAGCTCAGGCCGGAACTCCTCGCCACATATGATTATGTTAAGAGCGGCGCTGCACAGGTCGTGGACGCGAGAAGCGCAGCTGAGTTTCAGGCTGCACACATCCCTGGAGCGGTGAATGTGGAGTCTTCATCTGTCCTGAGCAACGGAAGACTGAAGAACGCCAGTGAGCTCGCATCCCTTTTCAATCTCGACCCCAGGAGACCGGTGGTCGTTTACAGCCTGAACGGCGGACAGGCATCCCTCGTCTGGTTCGCCCTCAGGAGCCTTGGATACGATGCGAGGCTCTACACATGGCTGGACTGGCTTGATCACCAGCCAGAGCTCAGAATGGAGCTCTCAGACCTCAGAGCAGATGTGAGCACGGAGCGACTGGTCAAGATAACCGCCACGTTCTCCGAGAGCCCGAAAAACGACAGCATGAACGTGATGGGATGCGTCACATGCGAGCCCATAACGATATACACCGGCGGTCTCAGCAGGGATAAGAGCACCGGCGTGAGGCTCGGAAACTACACATCACCGGGGAGAAAGGTCGTGAACGTTATCGGCGCTGCGGAGACCGGAGCAGCAGGCCCGGAGAAAGCTGTTGATATTGTGGCTGTTGTGACGGACAGCTCTGATGAAGAGATCTCACGGGTCATGCTGCATCCAGTATCAGCATATGTGTACACAGGTACCTGGGACGCGTCTGGCGTTCCCGCAGGGATATACAACCTGAGCGTTGAGCTCTCAGCATGGGGGATCACCAAGCGCTTCGAGAAACGCACATCTGTTGAGATACAGGCTGAGAGGTACAGGAAGCTCGGAAGATTCTGATCACGGAGGTCATGCGCTTGAAGATAGAGGTTCTGGGCACAGGATGTGCCAAATGCAAGGGTCTGGAGAAAAATGTGCGCCAGGCGGTCAAGGAGCTTGGCATAGACGCAGAGATAGTCAAGGTGGACAGCATCATGGAGATCATGGATCGCGGGGTGATGATGACCCCGGCTCTTTGCATCGACGGAGAGACTGTAGCTGTCGGCCGCGTTCTGAGCGTGGAGGAGATCAAGGGCCTGCTGAAGGGGTAGGTATGGCAGAGAGTTGCCTCTGTGAGGCCAGACGCGCGATATTCACATGCGCTGGCGGCTCGAATGTCGGCCAGCTCGCAAATGCCGCTGGCAGGGAGCTGACCGCTCAGGGATATGGCAGGATCTCGTGCCTGGCCGGAATAACAGCCAGCATCAGGGGTATAACAGCCTCTGCGCAGGGTGCAGACGCGATAATCTCCATAGATGGATGCTCCCTGGAGTGCTGCCGCAAGAGCCTGGAGCTCTGCGGATTTCAGCCGGATCTTTGTGTTGTGATAACGGAGCTGGGTGTGAAGAAATCTCCGGACCTCTCGATCAGCGAAGAGGAGCTCAGAATTGTCGTCGATGCGATAAAGGGACAGATGGCAGGCATATAGCTCAGCACCGCAGGGAACTTTCATACCGGCATGCACGTGCGACACGAAGTCGACCGATGGGACTGAACTATCACCGGATCCTCTGGTCTGCCCTTGTTTAGGTGATCTGCAAGGGTTGACTCCCAATCTTCATTTTCTCAATCATCGTTCGTCATATCGCTCAGCCCAGATGCGTTTGAGGACCTGCTCGGATAAGAGTTCTGAGCCAGGTATTCGAGTTCGCTCTTATTCATCTTATAACTTGACAAGTGAACACCGCCCGGGGCGCAACAGCTGCCGCGTGTATTCGAGTTCGCTCTTATTCATCTTATAACTTGACCGAAGAGGCACCAGTCACGCTATGCGCTCGTGGCGAGCGAATGAGTGCATTCAGCAACCGTCTTGGCTGTCCTTCAAGTTGCTGAATACATAAGAGCATTCGAGTTTTGCAGATGCTGATTGTTATGAGCACTTCTTCCTTGTTCAGATACATCTCGTTCTGATACCAAAACGCTTACATATTAGTATTACTGTTAGCTGTAATGTTTACAGGAGGGTGTGGTATGATAAGGCGTTATGTTCAGCTGCTTTTTGTTGCATTCCTGATCAGCACGCTCTCTGCAGGGGAGACAACGGATGACAGGCTGAGAATTGCGACGACAACGAGCCTTTATGATACAGGGCTTCTCAATGCGCTGGAGAGCCGGTTTGAGGAGGAGTATGGGATAGAGGTAGACATCATCTCAGGTGGAACAGGATTCGCGCTTGAGCAGGGGAGGCGCGGGGATGTGGATCTGCTTCTCGTTCACGATAAAGAGCGAGAGAGGGAGTTCATAGCTGATGGATATGGTACTGAGAGGAGATGCTTCGCGTACAATTACTTCTACATCGTCGGCCCTGCCGAGGACCCCGCAGGTATAAAGGGCAGGAACGCATCCGAGGCGTTCAGGAGGATTGCAGAAGCTGGAGAGAAGAATCCAAACGTGCAGTTCGTCTCCCGCGGCGACAACTCCGGGACGCATGCACGCGAGAGGCTGCTCTGGAAGAGCGCCGGTATCGAGCCTGCAGGCAGATGGTATCTGGAGTCAGGCCAGGGGATGGGCGCGACACTTATCATGGCAGATGAGAAGAGTGCATACACGCTCACGGATATGTCGACGTACATGGCCTTCGCGGGCAACCTGAGCCTCGTGCCGCTGGTGACGGAGAGCGATGAGCTGCTCAATGTGTACGCTGCAATACCAGTCTCCGCATCAGAGCATCTGGATCTCGCGGACAGGTTCGTGGAGTTTCTCGTCTCCAGGGAGGGACAGGAGATCATAGCAGGCTACGGAAAGGATATCTACGGGAGGGCGCTGTTCTATCCAGCCGCTGGTCACTGCATGGAGATCGGATGCAATGCCACAGAATGTCCAGGAGAAATGGTGAGCGTTTTTGGATGAGATAGCAAGAGGGTTCATCAGGGCTGTTGAGCTGATAATCGAACTGGATCCGGAGGTGATCGAGGTCACGCTCCGCTCGTTTTTAATCGCACTCGCCTCGGTCACCATCGCATCTCTCATCAACGTACCTCTTGGAAGCCTGATACATTTTCATCGCTTCCCGGGAAGGAGTGCTTTGATAAATCTCATCCAGACCCTTTACAGTATACCCACAGTGACCGTCGGGCTCTTCGTCTTCCTGCTCATCTCAAGAGCGGGTCCGCTCGGCAGCTACGGGCTTCTCTACACTCCTTATGGAATGAT
This sequence comes from Methanothrix sp., assembly GCA_029907715.1. NCBI lineage: Archaea > Methanobacteriati > Methanobacteriota > Methanomicrobia > Methanotrichales > Methanotrichaceae > Methanothrix > Methanothrix sp. Next base: position 10,313 of record JARYLI010000009.1, on the reverse strand, counting down.
CATCGGTCAGACTGTTCTGATAACGCCCGTCATCCTCGGGCTCACGATATCAGCTCTGAGCGGTGTAAGCGAAGATATCAGAGATACAGCCATCTCGCTTGGCGCTGACAGACTGCAGACGATGTGGACGGTGATAGCGGAGGCGCGAGGACCTGTGCTTGCGGCTGTGCTACTCGGCTTCGGAAGAGCCCTCTCAGAGGTGGGCGTTGCGATGATGATAGGCGGAAACATAAGAGGGTACACAAGAGTGCTCACAACAGCGATAGCTCTCGAGACATCCATGGGAAACCTGGAGGTATCAATAGCTCTCGGCATGATCCTGATCTCGATATCTCTGGTGGTGAACACAGTGGTCGGCAGGCTCCAGGGGTGGTGAGGATGATCCGGATCGAAGGCGTGAGCGTTGAGAGAAACGGCAGGCAGATACTGGATGATATCAACGTTGACGTCAGAACTGGCGAGACGCTGGGTATAATCGGCCCGACGGGCGCCGGAAAGACAACGCTGCTCAGGGTGATGGATCTCATCGAGGTTCCCTCAAAAGGTCGTGTGCTCTTCAGGGGTGAAGCTCTGAAGAACGAGGGCGAGAGGCTGGCAGCCAGACGCAGGATCGGAGTGGTCTTCCAGCGGCCGGTCATGCTCAGGGGCAATGTTTACGATAACGTGGCTTACGGCCTCAGGATACGCCATTTATCGAAAGATGAGATTGATGGGAGAGTTAAAGCTGCCCTCTCTGATGTCGGCCTCGAGGGATACGAGAGAAGGCCCGCAGGGATGCTCTCAGGAGGGGAGATGCAGAGGGTGGCGCTTGCAAGGGCTCTCGCGATCTCGCCGGAGCTCCTGCTTCTCGATGAGCCGACCGCCAATCTCGACCCCAGAACATCTTATGTCATAGAGGATCTGATATCCCGCGCGAAGATGAGAGGGATGACAGTGGTCATATCGACCCACGACCTGCCCCAGGCGGTGCGTCTGGCCGACAGAATTGTGATCATCATGGACGGGAGGGTGGTATCGTCCGGATCTGCGGACCTCCTGATGAGGTCTGATTCCGATGACGTGAGGGCCTTCCTGCATGCGGGGATGCTCAGACCGGTTGACTGGAGGTTGATTCATGAATTCGCGCGGGTTTCTCACTGAGAGACAGATCCAGGTCCTGCGCCTCAGAAGAAGAGGGATGTCACAGGAGGAGGTGGCTGCTCTCCTCGGCACAACCAGAGCTAATGTAAGCATCCTGGAGAAGAGGGCGATGCAGAACATAGACCGCGCGCTTGAGACACTGAAACAGTGGAAGACGATCCAGGCGCCTGTTGCCGTAAGGATCCCTGAGGGCACGGACCTCTTCTCCCTGCCAGGGATCATATTCAGAGAGGCCGACGGGCGGGGGTTGAAGCTGCCGGTGAACTCGATAGATATCCTGGCTGGATTGAAGGAGATCGCACCGCATCTCACCAGAAGAAGGCTCATCGAGAGGAGTTTTGACATCTATGTCACAGAAGACGGGGAGATCTATGTCGAGGAAGCAGATGGGAGCTGTGAATCCAGATCAATGTGATCTATCAGGCTTGAAGATAGTTTTGCCATCTTTACACGCAGCGTTCTTATCCATATGATAACTTGCATGTAGCGGCACTGATCATGCTCTTCGCTCCTGAAGAATGAACAGGTGCTTCCAGCAGCCTGTCTACATGACATCCAAGTTGCTAAATACAGAAGAGCGACACGCCGATTATGGCCCTCGAGCATGCTCAATATGTTGAGGTAAACGCTCTTATGTGTTTGGCAACTTGCGGGTCGTGTAATATGGCTGCTGAACGCACTTATTCATTTACCTGGAATGCGTAGCAAGCCCAGTGCTTCTATTGGGCAAGTTAACATATGGATAAGAGCGAAGGTAAATTGCCCTCCGCTCTTATGCAATCAACAACTTGTGGGTCATGCCTGGAGATTGCTGAACGCAATCATTCCCCCAGAAGGAGCGCAGAGCAGTAGCGGTGTCTCTTTGGGCAGGTTATCAGATGGATGAGAGCGTTGCCCTCTTGGCGGATTTCTGGATAAACGACTATGCAATGGCGGCCTCACCTGATCAGTAACTCAAGCACGCTCACGGTATTGAGCAAATACTGGCCATCACACACGACCTGAGCAGGAATGGTGATCCCTCCACAGACAACCTCTCGCTAATCACGTGCACGCCTCTCCTCGACCCTGGTCAGGACAGATGCAACAATCAGCGGGAGCGTTATGGTCGCGTCCCCGTAGACCGTGACGTGCTTCGCCTCAGGGTCTATCTTTCCCCAGGATATCGCCTCTGATAGCGTCGCGCCTGAGAGCCCGCCCGCCTCTGGATGATCTGTTGTGAGCTGGATCGCAAGCCTGAAGCTGTTCGGGGTCACAAGCATCGACTGCAGGGCGAAGTTCTTTGGCACCCCTCCACCGACAATGAGTATTCCGGCCATCTCGGATTCGTAGCATATATCGACGATCTCCCTAACATCGTCGAGAAGATCTATGTTCAGCCTTTTCGTCTGCCTGTGTAGCCATGCCTGGAGGCCTATCATGGAGTCTGTTATCGCGGGGCAGAAGACAGGCACACCGCAATCGCTGGCGCTCCTGAGTATCGATCTCCTGTCATCCATCCTCGACCCGATCTCTGCCAGCAGCTCCCTTCCGGATATGGGGTCATCCCTGTCAGGAAGCAAATCCTGGAGCAGCTCCTCGAACCTGACGAAGTCCTCGTCTGTTATGTACACATCATATATCCTCGATACCCCCGATCTCCTCAGCTCCCGGTCGTCCGCCTCAACATATCCCAGACGGTGATGGCTGAATGACTCCACAATATCGTGCACCAGATTCGCACCGGTGGTGACGAGCACATCTATCATGCCTCTCCTTATAAGATCGGAGATCAGATCCCTCATGCCAGCAGGCACCAACGCACCTGCCAGGGTGAAGAACTTCCTGTAATCACCCTCCACCATCTCCTGATAGATCTCAGCGGCATGCGCGAGCCTGCGTGCGCCGAAGCCGCAGCCCTCCATGCCCCTCACCAGCTCATCCACGCCCATCTCAGGCCTTACGGAAAGCTGCCGAACATGCTCCATCAACATCGCTCCATGTGGGATGTGATTGAAAGTCGAGTGCTTTCATTCTTTTGGTGATATCTGGTGTTCTGGGTGGATTTCCCCATATGCATGAATCGCTGAAGCGACCCGGACGATCCCGAACTCTAGTAGCCTCACCGAGAACTGCAGAATCGAATGACATGATGGTGTGGAGGGCACGATCGGAATGCCAGAGCCGCGCACAATTCACCGGCTGCTAAGCATTCCCATATGCATCCTCTGCGGTCTCCACGACCAGAGATATGATATCTTCAGGTGTGTTTATGTAATAAACCCTGCCGAGAGAGCCGAGAGCCTCCAGGACGTATCTGTCCTTACCCTTCTCATCTATGCAGAAGAGGACAAAACTGCCGAGTGATGCGGCCTTCCTCAGATACTCCCACTGTGTGTATAGGTTCTGTATACCCGTGTCAGTTATGCAGAGTATCAGGCATCCCCTCCTCTCCTTCACAAGCTCCAGGATCCTGCTCCCGGGTATGTTCGTTCTCCCGCAGAGGTACTCAACCAGGACATCCTCCACAGCATCGAGGTCCCTGCACCAGGGCTGCACCAGAAAGCCCTCGCTGAAGTTTATCGCAGCAAGCTCAGCACCCTGCTCATATGCGAACTGAGCAGCCTTGAATGCGGCCAGCGTCGCATAGAATGTCCTCGATCCCCTCCTGTGGCCATCCATGGACCTGCTGCTGTCTAGAACCACGAGAAGGTCTGGAACATCTGACCTGCCCGGAGACATCCCGCATGATTCATGATCCCTCTTGTAAGTGGTCACTCCAGGAACAAGCCTGGGGCTCATGCTGAGGGAGTAGTTCACGTCCATCTCATCAGGAGGATCATCGAAGCGCCACCTCAACGTGCCTGTGGGGTATGTATCTCTCCTGCCTGATCTGCTCGCCGCGATCTCTATTCTGTACCCCTGGTCGCGGTACCACCGCTTGAGATCCCCCCTGACGCCAAGCACCTCAAGACACCTCAGATACTCCTCCGGCTCGAGCTCAGAGGCGAGTCCTGAGAGCGGCGCGGATCTCGCATTCCCCCGGAGGATCTCCAGAGTTCTTATCTCATCCCGCCCAAGAGAGCCCGGTGTGAGCGTAGAGAGAACCATCGCCATCTGCTGGCACTGTCTCTTCCAGAGGGACCTGTCCCGAACGCCGGGGGCGAAGATCTGGAGCAGAAGTCTTGTCTCAGCTCTCTCGACCGCGCCACAGATCTCAGCAGACCAGTACCTCTCGAGGAACGATAGAACTGCCATATCCAGATCTGATTCTGCAGACTCTGCAGTGCGCCTCCAGAGGTGGATCACCTTCTGCTCATCATGCTCACTCCTCTCGAGCCTGAAGGAGTCGATCACTATATCGCTGAATATGTTCACGATCGCCCGCGCAAAGATCGTGTCGTTTCTTTTGATGCCCTTCATCGCAGAGAGAACAAGTTCACCGGCCACCTCAAGCGACCTGGGGCAGAAAATGTAATGGAGGATAAGGTGCTCGAAGAGGCTCTCCAGATAGAGCTGGTCGCTCAGATCCTCTTCCCTTACGGATATCCTGTAGTTATCGAAGGGGAAGACGCCAGAGCCACCAGAGGAGATCACGGGGCGCGGGAGCGGTGGGTAGTGCCACTCGCTCCGTGCCGCCTCCCATATCCTGAGCATCTCACCTTCTTCCGACCTCGATCCTGACACCGCCTGACCTCCAGCCGGCGTTCTTTCCGGCATCGCCGCAGATCCTTATCACCCCACCCTTAGCGAGAATCCCGGCGTAATCCCCGGCATCGCCAAGCACCGTGAGACGCCCGGAGCGCATCAGCCAGCCAGCCCTCTCGCCTGCATTGCCCTTCACAAGTATCCTGCCCCCGGAGTTGCTGACACCTATGAAGCTCCCCGCATCTCCCAGGATCACGCCCCAGCCACCTCTCATGTTCCTGAACGCATAGGTTCCGCAGGAGGATGCGACTATCCCACCTCCGGTCATGCCCTGACCGAGGTAATCCCCCGCATCTCCCAGCCTGATCATGCCAGAACTCATCCTCTCGCCCACGTGTGATGGTCTGCTCTTCCCATCACTGCTGAGGATGAGTGTGCCTGATGAGAGCCCAAGCCCGGCGAAGTCCATCGGGCGCACCGTGACCGGCTGTCCGGATCTCTCCGCTGCGATGCTTGTGACGTACCCCCATATCAAGGATTCCTTCTTTCCATGAGGCGTGGTCGACAGAAGCCTTGGAAGTATGTCATCGCCCACGAGCTCCGCGACCTCCTCCTTCTCCGGACGATCCGGGAGCCTGTCTGCGAGATCCTCGAGGCTTATAACCCTATCCCCTCCACCGGATTCGAGCCTCCTGTGCCGGATCCTTCCACCGTATGCGCTCTCCATCATATCCTTCAGGCCCATCATACCAGCCCCGGTATGGGAATACTGCTAGCGAGGTCCTTTGTTAGCATCGCACACCTCTGGATTCACAACGCACTGCATGTTGTGTATTTCCTGACTACCTCAGCCTCTCGAGCATCGGGATGTAATCCAGCCTGGCGATCGGATCATCGTATTCGGAGAGCTCCTTTACCGCTCTGTCAACTGCAAGATCCCCATCGATCGCCCTCGAGAATATCATGTTCATCTCCCCGCGCTCGTTGACTGTACGGTCTATACTCTTCTGAACCAGATCGGATATGTACTCCAGCCGCCTTGCGCCGTAGTACGGTGGCCTCTCGAGCATGGAGCGATTCGGCGTCACCCTGTGCCATATGATGTAGGGTGCAACCGCCCTCAGCACCTCGATTCTTGATCCTTTGCTGCTCCCACATACGAACGAGACCGCCTTCGTGAACGCTCTCAGATCCTGGCGCACCCTGTCCGAGAGCCCCTCATCGATCTGCCAGCAGCAGACCTCCGGGTTGTTGAAGTAATGGCATCCGGAGCACAGCCCGTGGCTTGGATCCCTTCCGGAGAGCTGGGTCTTGTCGAAGCACGGCGCGCGCTCGCAGAGCGTGAAGTCGCGGATGAGTGAGATTATGCAGAGCTCTGAGAGAGGGTCGAGCTGTACAGCATCCACCGCGTGAGGCAGCGCATCGAACCCATCTGCTGAGAACCTCGGGAGCTGCTCCGCCAGATCCCTCAGATCCTCAGTGCGCTCTGCGAGGTTCAGCCCCGCGAGAAAGTCGGGCTGTACCGCAGGCACACACGCTGATATTCTGTCCATCAGAGCCTCATCCACCGGATACGTGGAGCTGAACTCCGGGTTCATCGTGGCGAAGTAACATGTGTCCCCTGGCACCAGAACCTGACCAGCATAGGTCAGCTTTCTCTTCTGGATGATCTCCAGGAAGAGGTTCTGCTTTCCAGCGGGAAACCTGTTGATCTCGTTGATGAGCTTCCACCTCGACCTCGCCCATGGCGTCCAGAGGACTCTGATCTCAGTGCCGGATGGCTGCATCCACTGTCTTGGATCTATGAAGCCGATGATCTTCTCCTCTGTCTGCTCTGGGTGTCCAGAAACCATGAGGTTCTCAACCTCATCAAAGCTCATGTTCATGAAGGCGCTTCCAAGGAGGTTAACAAGTGTTGTTTTGTTCGCGCCCATGCCCCCGTACAGTAGAACGGCCCTGTTCCTGAGGCATGCATTGGCCAGGCAGAATATGAGCTGCGCGTTGAACCTTCTGGATCCGATGGAGAGATCTTTAACTCCGAGATGTAGGCGCAGCTCCTCCAGGGCATCCATGAGCGATGCGATCTTCGAGAGGAGGCCTGCAGAGGATTCCATGATGGTCACAGGAACGCCCGGTGGGCTTAAAGGCTTTCCTTCATCTCCGGAGAGTCAGCCATGCAGGATTGCAAGCGAGGTTCTTGATGCATTCCTTCCGTCTGCCCACTTAAATATCCATAGGAAAAATATGTTATGTATAATTTGCCAAAAGCCGATCCATTTACTTAAATCGTATTAAATTGAAAAATACATGTTATGGCACCATCATAACAACTATAATTATTATTTATTATATTATCGTAGAAATGGTGCACAAATGGTGGTGCGAACCAATAGATTTATTAATAATGAACATAATCTATCATTAACATCTGCCGCCGAGCTGCCATCAGACCACGCGGCGGATGGAGATGAAAGGAGGTTTATAAAAATGGCCGAGGAAACCGCAAAGACCGCGGTCCTTCTCGAGGAGAGGAGGCTGTTCCATCCCCCGAAGGATTTGGTCGAGAACTCAAATGTCATGCAGTGGATGAAGAAGAAGGGCTTCAAGACAGAGAAAGAGATGCGCGAGTGGTGCTCCAAGAACTACGTCGAGTTCTGGGATGAGATGGCCAAGACATACGCGGACTGGTTTGAGCCCTACAAGCAGGTCCTCGACTGGAAGCCCCCGTATGCCAAGTGGTTCGTTGGTGGCAAGTGTAACATGGCCTACAACGCCGTGGACAGGCATGCGAAGTCCTGGAGAAGGAATAAGGTAGCCTACATCGCTGTGGGAGAGCCACTTGGCGACGTAAGGAAGTTCACCTATGGGGATCTCTACAGGGAGGTCAACAAGCTCGCAAACGGCCTGAAGAGCCTGGGAATCAAGAAGGGCGATAGAGTCAGCATATACATGCCCATGATACCGGAGCTGCCGATAGCGATGCTCGCCTGTGCGAAAATCGGCGCGATTCACAGCGTGGTATTCTCAGGATTCAGCTCGAAGGCATATGCTGACAGGGTTATCGATGCGGAGTCGAAGATATCCATCACCGCGGATGGCTTCTGGAGGCGCGGAAAGATCGTGGAGCTCAAGAAGCAGGCTGACGAGGGTATTCAGGATGCGCCAACCATAGAGCATCAGATCGTATACAGGAGGACAGGCCAGGATATTCCGTGGAACAAGGACAGGGATATCTGGTGGCATGATCTTGTAAAAGATCAGCCTGCTGAATGCGAGACCGAGCAGCTCGACCCGGAGCACAGACTGTACATTCTGTACACATCGGGCACAACAGGAAAGCCGAAGGGCATAGAGCATGCGCATGGCGGATACTGCGTGGGTGTTCCGCAGACACTGCACTGGGTGTTTGATCTCAAGGAGGAGGACGTCTGGTGGTGCACCGCGGATATCGGGTGGGTCACAGGGCACTCGTACATAGTATACGGCCCGCTCTCGCTCGGCGCGACCAGCATAATATACGAGGGCTCTCCTGATTACCCGGACTTCGGAAGATGGTGGTCGATCATAGAGGAGTTCGGAGTCAACGTGCTCTACACAGCACCAACTGCTATCAGGATGTTCATGAGGGCCGGTGAGCAGTGGCCTGCCAAGTACAACCTGAAGAGTCTAAGGCTGCTGGGCACCGTGGGCGAGCCGATCAACCCGGAGGCCTGGGTCTGGTACAGGAAGAACATCGGAAGGGATGAGCTCCAGATCATGGACACCTGGTGGCAGACCGAGACCGGCACGTTCATAGGCTCTCCGCTCCCGATCACGCCGCTCAAGCCAGGAAGCTGCACGTTCGCTCTCCCGGGATACAGCATGGATGTATGGGACGAGGCTGGAAAGCCTGTGCCTCCAGGAGAGGGCGGAAACATCGTCATACTTGAGCCGTATCCGTCGATGCTGAGAGACTTCTACAAAGACCCACAGAGGTACTTCAGGACATACTGGGAGACATACTGGAACGTCCGGCCCGGAACATACCTGGCAGGCGACAAGGGCAGGAGGGACGAGGACGGATACTTCTGGATACAGGGCAGGATCGATGATGTCATCAAGGTCGCAGGCCACAGGATCGGGAACTCGGAGGTCGAGTCAGCTGCAGTTTCACATCCGAAGGTCGCAGAGGCAGCGGTCATCGGCAAGCCGGATCCGGTCAAGGGCGAGGTCATAATAGTGTTCGCCATTCTCAGAGAGGGCGTGCCTGAGAGCGAGGAGCTGAAGAAAGATATCGCAAAGCACATAAGAGAGACCCTTGGACCTGTAGCCATGCCAGAGGCGGTATACTTCGTCAAGGACGTCCCGAAGACGAGATCCGGAAAGATCATGCGCAGGGTCATAAGGGCAAAGGCGATGGGACAGCCTGTCGGAGATATCTCCACACTTGCAAATCCAGAAGCAGTGGACGCTATACCGAAGATCGTGTAGAGCGTCTGCATTTTATTTTTTTATTAAATTTCTTGCTGTTATTTCTTAAATAATTTTATATGATATGATGGCGATCCGCTTTGGATGATGATTCAACAATATGTAATATTGGAAAGAGAATTGTTTACTTTAACAATACTTTAATGATTGTTAAAGATCATTATTAAACATTAATTTCATTCAAACGTTAAGTTTATAAATGAAAGAGATAATTATCAATCGTAATAATGCCTCTGAGTCTCCTCATCCTGATTTGCCTGGTGGGAGGGCAGATTTGCACAGCGGGGAGGGGGCTGGAGGCAGAATGACTGTTAAGGAGTGTCAAAATGGCTGAGCAAAAAGCTGCTACAACTGCGGTTCTTCTTGAGGAGACAAGAGTATTCCATCCCCCGAAGGAGCTTGCTGAGAACTCAAACGTCATGCAGTGGATGAAGAAAAAGGGTTTCAGCAGCGAGCGGGAGATGCGCGCCTGGACAGGCCAGCACTACATAGAGTTCTGGGACGAAATGGCAAAGACATACGCGGACTGGTTTGAGCCATACGCGCAGATCCTCGAGTGGAAGCCTCCGTATGCGAGATGGTTCGTCGGAGGGAAGTGCAACGTCGCGTACAACGCCGTGGACAGACATGCAAAGGACGCAAAGAAGGACAAGGTCGCCTATATCTTCGTGCCCGAGCCGACAGATCAGCAGGTGCAGAAGATAACCTACCTGGATCTGTACAAGGCTGTTAACAAATTCGCAAACGGCCTGAAGAGTCTTGGTGTGAAGAAGGGCGACAGGGTCAGCATATACATGCCCATGATCCCGGAGACGCCGATAGCGATGCTCGCATGCGCAAAGATCGGCGCGATCCACAGCGTGGTCTTCTCGGGATTCAGCGCTGGAGGCCTCCAGAGCAGGGTGCTCGATGCGGAATCGAAGGTTGTTGTGACAACGGATGGCTTCTACAGGCGTGGCAAGCCGCTCCCGCTCAAGCCGAACGTCGATGAGGCCGTCCAGAACGCCCCGAGCGTCGAGAAGGTTGTTGTGGTCAAGAGGGCAGGGCTTGACGTCCCGATGAAGGAGGGCCGCGAT
>JARYLI010000008.1 GCA_029907715.1 Methanothrix sp. | reverse complement strand
CGCCAATTGCGGTTATCCTCATAGGCCATGAAATATATTATATATTTTCCTAGTTTAAATAGTTATCCAACACAGCAACTGTGTGCAAAAATATCGCCTCAAACTATTTTATCCTATTGCTGTGTCGAATAATGTTCGAGAATCCGATATCATAGGGCCAATTCATACAAATTGTAGTTGCAGTAAAAATCGATGGCATTCGATTTTATATACCTCAATCGCTCTTGTCCATCTGATGACCTGCCCAAAGAGACACCGCTCCTGCTCTGCCCTCCTTCCGGGGGAATGATTGCGTTCAGCAACCTCCAAGCATGACCCACAAGTTGTTTAACGCATAAGAGCGACCTCAATTATTCAACAGAGCACATCCTGTTCACACTTAAAAAAACATCTTTTTATATATCATTCGCATCTCTGCCAACATCCTTTTATCCCACATATTACCTCCTCAGGCACATGAATGCAGGCAAGAGAGTTGCGGCTGCACTGCTTCTTATTCTGTCGCTCCAGTGCGCCTTGGCAGAGAACCAGGGAAATGTGAGCTCAGGGGATAGATTCCAGAGTGTCAGCGGGGATTTTGGAAGGGCATGGCTGATGAGCAACATAAACACAACAAGGAATGTGACCCTCAGCAACGACCTCTGGAGCTGGGGTGGGGTGCCAAGAGGATGGAGGCTTGTCAATGGCGTGCTCGTGAGGGATACAAACTCGACTCAAACACAGATCGGCACCGACTGGCTGGGAAGCACATCAGACAGTCTATACACGATGGCGTACAACGAAAGCAGCTGGATCCCTCCATTCTGATTAGAGGCTGGTTCGATGGAGTCATGGGATCTGGTCGGCATCGCAGCGGGATCCCTCACGATGTTCGGATTTTACCCCCAGATCATCAAGATGTACAGGACCAAGCTTGTCGGAGATCTGAGCCTCCCGATGCTTCTTCAGTACACCACAGGTATCTTTCTCTGGCTCCTCTACGGCATATACCTGAATAACACGATCCTCATAGTATCAAATGCAGTGTCGCTGGCAAGCTTTTTGTGTGGAATTGCTTTATATTTAAAATATAATAATAAGCTTCGCCTGGCTGATAGATGAACGTCCGTCCGGGAAGGATTTACTGCCCCTGTACAGCGCCGCGTTTGCATCGATCACAGTGGGACGCTTGGATGCACTTATTAGCGACGGTCTTATCCATCTGATAACTCGGCCCAAAGAGGCACCAGTCACGCTATGCGTTCCTTCCGAGGGTATGAGTGCATTCAGCAACCGGCCTGCATGTCCTTCAAGTTGCTGAATACATAAGAGCGATTAACGATACTCCTCTCATCTCCACACCACCCGGCAGTTTTAAATACGATGTACTATTAAGTTCAACAATGTACTTTGTTATACATCAAACTGGTGGCGTGATTTATGGGTGAGATATCCTGCGAGGTCAGGTTCGGCAGATACGGTGGCAGGTTTGTACCCGAGACGCTGGTGCAGCCGCTTCTCGAGCTCGCTGAGGCGTTTGAGAGGCTGCGGGCGGATCCGGAGTTTTTGAGGGAGCTCTCAACTCTCATGAGAGATTTCGCCGGCAGGCCGACGCCGCTCTACAGAGCTGAGAATCTCAGCAGAGCTCTCGGAAGGGATGTGTACCTCAAGAGGGAGGACCTGCTACACGGCGGCGCGCACAAGATCAACAACACGCTGGGACAGAGTCTTCTGGCCAAATACATGAAGAAGAAAAGACTGATAGCAGAGACCGGCGCCGGCCAGCATGGGGTCGCCACGGCGATCGTGGGCGCCCTGCTGGGATTTGAGACGGAGATATACATGGGCGAGGTGGATATCGAGCGGCAGCGCATGAACGTCTTCAGAATGGAACTTCTGGGCGCCAGGGTGATACCTGTCAGGTCTGGCTCCAGAACGCTGAAGGATGCTATAAACGAGGCTCTCAGGGACTGGGCTGCCAGTTACGAGAGCACACACTATCTGCTCGGAACCGTCGCCGGACCTCATCCGTATCCATCAATGGTCAGGGAGTTCCAGAGGATCATAGGAGATGAGACGAGATCGCAGATCCTCGCAGAGGAGAAGAGGCTTCCAGACACGATTGTCGCCTGTGTCGGCGGCGGATCGAATGCGATGGGCATATTCACCCCGTTCATAGATGATGGCGTCAGGCTCATAGCGGTCGAGGCTGGGGGCAGGGGTCCTGGCAGGGGAGATCGGAGCGCGGAGCACGGGGCATCTCTGTCACTGGGGGAGCCAGGGGTGCTTCACGGAGCCATGACAAAGATACTGCAGGATCCATACGGACAGATACTGGAGTCCTACTCGATAGCTGCTGGCCTGGACTATCCGGGGGTGGGGCCAGAGCTCGCTCATCTTGTGGAAACAGGAAGGGTCGAGACGGCGATGGCGAGCGACAAAACCGCGATCATGGGGTTCAAGGCTCTCTCAAAGCTGGAGGGCATAATACCAGCGCTTGAGTCTGCTCATGCGGTTGGATACGCGATAGAGCACCCTGAGAGACTGGGTGAGCTGAGCGTGATAAACATCTCAGGCAGAGGAGACAAGGATCTTCACACGGTGATGGCCTATGAGTCTGTCTGAGGTTTTCAGGAGATGCAAACCCCTCTTCGTATACATCTGCGCAGGTGACCCATCGCCGGATGAGACTGTGGAGATCGCAGAGCGGATAACACGCGCAGGTGCTGACGTGCTCGAGCTCGGCCTCCCTCACTCTGACCCGATCGCGGACGGCCCAGTTATACAGGCCGCATCCCAGAGGGCGATAGCTGCTGGCATGAACACAGATCTTTACTTCGATATTGCATCAAGAATAGAGGGCGTGCCAAAGGTCTTCATGGGATACTACAACATGGTTTACCGGCGTGGCCTGGAGAGGTTTGCATCAGACTGCAGAGCATCTGGGATATGCGGGATGATTGTGCCAGATCTGCCAATGGAGGAATCGCGCCCACTCAGGGAGGCGGCGAGCCGGCATGGCATAGATCTCATAAACATGATAGCTCCGAACACTCCTGATAAACGCATCCTTGAGATAATCTCCCTGAGCACAGGTTTTGTGTACCTCGTCGCCAGATCCGGGGTCACGGGAGCAAGCGCGGATCTCCAGGAGTCCACGAAGCATCTGATAGAGAGGGTGCCCCCGGTCATTCCAAGAGCCGTTGGTTTCGGAGTCTCCAGGCCGGAGCATGCTGCAGAGCTCCTCCATGCCGGCGCGGACGGCGTCATAGTCGGCTCTGCATGTGTTGATCTCATAGGGAGAAACGAGCTCGATCAGCTCGAGGATCTGATCAGACGCATGAAAGGGGCTATGTCTGAGGTAAGTGTTAAGTCTGCAGCATCCATCCAGCAATCATGAGTCGATTCACCAGACGGACGGTTGATGCGCTGCGGGCTGGAGGTCATGTCGTGATAGTTGCATTCGGCGACTCGATCACAGCGGGATACGCGGTGAGGCATGGCTTTCCGCACTTCTGGAGGCAGGCGCTTCAGGAGAAATATCCTGATGCCAGGATAGAGATGCACAACGAGGGCGTCTCAGGGGATACGAGCAGGGATGGGCTGGCGCGTCTGAGGCTCTCGGTTCTCTACCACAGACCTGATCTGGTCACGATAAACTTCGGCATCAACGACGCGGCCTACGGGATCAGCCTGGATGAGTTCAGATCAAATATCTCGAGGATGGTGGAGATAATACTCTCAAAGTGCGGCAGCGAGATAATCCTTCTGAGCTCACAGCCTCTGCTCACCCCCTACTACGACAAACTCGTGCTCGATTATTACCGTGCGATGGGGGAGATCGCAGCCGCGATGGGTGTGGGATTTGTTGATGTTTATGCGGCCTGGATGGAGCGCGTGAGATCCGGCACGCCGCTCGACTCGCTTGTGCTGCCTGGTCTCGATCACCCCAACGAGGACGGATACAGGATAATAGCAGAGGAGCTTATGAGGCTCTTCTGAACCACAGAAGGTATCAGAACTGATACGAGCACCACAGATGCTCCGCTGCTGGCTGAGGCGGATGCGCAGCTATCTGGCTGCCTGTGATCTGAGGGGTCTCAGATCAGATCTAACGAGAACGCCGCAGAGCGCTCACCACCCACATGGCGATGCCTGAGAGCGCTCAACACATGGCGATGCCCGTGCGGATATCAAGACTCACTCCGATCCTCCCCGACCGGATTCCCGGAGCCTGATTCCGTTTACACTGCAGTAAGCCTCGCCGTCTGAGAACACAAGCGTGATGTTCGCTCCCATGTCGAGATCTGCTGCACGGCACACGACTCCGGCTGGGCCTATGACCATGGTGTAGCCCCTCGAGAGCACCGCGAGAGGGCTTGCGGAATCCAGTCTTGCCCTGGCGATCTCGAGCCGTCTCACCCTCGAATCAACGATCGATCTCTCAGCATCTGGAAGTCTCCTGGAGAGATCCAGGAGCCTGATTTTTCTTCTCTCCAGGAGAGCATACATCTGGCGGGCTCCTATGCCCCTGCCTAGGTAATCAAGTCTCGATCTGAGCCGTTCCAGATGCGAATCGATCGCCCACGTCATGCGATCCTCCAGATTTCGCAGGCGGAGCCTGATCTCCTCTGCATCAGGCACTGCGAGCTTCGCGGCAGCTGTTGGTGTCGACGCCCTCGCATCCGCGACCAGATCGGCGATTGTGACATCCACCTCATGACCTACTGCTGAGATGACAGGGGCATCGCACTCAGCTATCGCCCGGGCGAGGTGCTCGTCGTTGAACGGGGACAGGTCCTCAGCGGAGCCACCACCCCTGCAGAGTATTATGACGTCCGCCCTCCCGCGCAGTGCCCTCAGCGCAGATATCATGCTCTGAGCTGCTGCATCCCCCTGTACGATCGCCGGAGAGAGCATGATCCTTGCAGGATACTTTCCCAGAGAGAAAATAACATCGCGAAGCGCAGCCCCATCCATCGATGTGACGATCCCGATCCTCTCAGGATACCTGGGAAGCTGCCTCTTTCTCTCAGGAGCGAACAGTCCCTCTGCGGCCAGTCTTCTCCTGATGGATTCGAGCTCCATCGCGCTCCTCCCGATGCCCGTGTCCGGAGAGATCAACCGCACCTGAAGCTGGACGTTGCCCTTTGCCTTGTAGAATCCCACATCACCGAATACCCTGACGTTCATTCCGTCTCTGAGAACGAAATCGAGGTCAGAGGCGTATGCTCTGAACATGACACATGAGATCTGGGCCTCAGAGTCCTTCAGTGTGAAGTACCTATGGCCTGAGCTGTGGTTCACAACATTCGAGAGCTCGCCACGCGCCCAGACATCGTGAAGCCTCACATCTCCCGATATCCTGTCCTGGATCCTGGTGCAGAGCTCGGAAACTGAGTATGTGTATACCATCTGAAGGGAGCAGTTCTCGCAATCTTATATAATTTTTTTGTGATGCATTTGTGAATCCGGAAAAAAGACAGACTAAAGGGGCGCACCTAATACCTCTGAGCTCCACACGGGCATCTCGGCCCGAACGCCCCTGGCAATCCTCTTGGCTCTTTCAGATCTGCAGTGCGGCTAGCCGTTCAGCATGCTCTCAATGCGCTCCAGCGCCTCTCTGAGGCGATCTATCGATGTCGCATAGGATATCCTCACGTAATCCTCCCCACCAGGGCCGAATGCGGATCCCGGGGTGACCGCAATCTTCGCCTCCTTAAGCAAACGCTCAGCGAAGGCATCCCCTCCGCCAAGGTGGGATACGTCTGGGAATGTGTAGAAAGCCCCTCCCGGAAGCGCGCATCTTATCCCCAGCGATCTCAGACCCTCCACAAGCAGATCTCTTCTTGCCCTGAACTCCTCAGTCATCCTCCTCACAGCATCCTGGGGCCCCTCGAGAGCTGCAATCCCCGCCCACTGCACGAAGGTGGTTGGATGAGAGACAGAGTGCGAGAGAAGCCTGCTCACCCACTTCAGCAGATCCCTCGGACCTGTGAGGTATCCCAGCCTCCAGCCGGTCATTGCGTATGACTTCGAGAAGCCGTTTATGGTAACAGTCCTGTCTGCCATATCAGGGAGCGAGGCGATGCTGATGTGTTCATGCCCGTAGATTATTTTCTCGTAGACCTCATCGGATACGACATAGATATCGTGGTCGATGGCGAGATCCCTGATCTCGTTCATCACATTGCGCCCGAAGACGGCGCCGGTTGGGTTGCAGGGGGAGTTCACCAGTATCGCCTTCGTCCTGTCTGTTATCGCATCAGGAAGGTCTATCGGCATGAAATCCTGGTCGACATCGGCCCATACAGGCCTGCCGCCAGCGAACCTGATGCAGGGCTCGTAGCTGACCCATGACGGGCCGATGAGCACCATCTCATCTCCCTCATCGAGGAGCGCCTGGATGGCCGCGAAGACAGCCATCTTCGCGCCCGGGGTAACCACAACATCCTCCGCCACCGCCGGGATCCTGTTATCCTCGCGGAGCTTCCTGGCGATCGCCCTTCTGAGCTCAGGTATCCCGTTCGTCGGCGTGTATCTCGTCTTCCCCTCCATCATGTACCTGCAGGCCGCATCACATATGTGCCTGGGGGTATCGAAATCCGGCTCTCCAACCCCGAGATCTATGATATCAAACCCCTCAGAGTTCAGGCGCTTGGCCTCCGCAGAGATCCTCATGGTGGCGGATTCCTCTATCGAGGCGAGCCTCTTTGATACCATCTTCACTCCCCCCTCAGGCGCCTGACCAGCTTGACGGCTGCCTCGACCGCGCGCTTGCCGTAATCGACGCGCTTGTGGGCATCCGGCCTGGACATCCTCGGGCCGCTGATGCCGAGCGTGACGGGCTTGTCGAACTCCAGCGAGAGGTCCATGAGCTTTCTTGCAGCATGCTGGGCGACGATCTCGTCATGCGCGGTCTCGCCCTGGATCACACATCCGATCGCCACAACAGCATCTATCTCGTCGCTCTTCAGGAGCTTTCTGACAGCCAGCGGCATGTCGTAGACCCCGGGAACCATTATCGTCTGGACAACCTCAGCGCCGAGAAATCGCGCATGCTCCCTCCCGAGGAGCTCCATCTGGTATGTTATATCCCTATTGAACTCTGAAACCACGAAACCAAGTCGTACCATAACATCAACATCCGATGAAGATGTAACCATCTAGGTTCATGCATTCTTTAATAAATCCATCGATACCGTGCATCAAAACCCATTTATCCTAAGCAAGTTGGGAGGACATCCATGAGCATCGTTTACGTCAACGGCAGCTTCGTCCCGAGAGAGGAGGCTGTGGTCTCCGTCTTCGACCACGGTCTTCTTTATGGAGATGGGGTCTTCGAGGGCATTCGCGCATACGGAGGCAGGGTCTTCAGGCTCGAGGCGCATGTCAGGCGCCTCTACGATTCAGCGCAGGCCATAATGCTCGATATACCGATGACGCAGGAGGAGATGTGCGAGGCGATACTCGAGACCCTGCGGAGAAACAATCTGAGAGACGCGTACATCAGGCCTGTGGTCACCAGGGGCGTTGGCGACCTGGGCCTCGATCCGAGAAAGTGCTCAAAGCCCACTGTCATCATAATAGCGGTCAGATGGGACGCGATGTACGGCAACCTCTACGAGGTCGGCCTGAACGCGATCACAGTCACCATCAGAAGGAACTCGCCTGCAGCGCTCCCGCCGAACATAAAGTCTCTGAACTACCTGAACAACATCCTCGCGAAGATAGAGGCCAATATAAAAGGAGGGGATGAGGCGATATTCCTGGACGCTGAGGGCACGATCTCAGAGGGCAGCGGCGACAACATATTCGTGGTCAGAGACGGCAGGATCCACACCCCGCCGACTCTGAACAATCTGAAGGGCATAACCAGAGAGGTCGTGCTGGAGCTCGCAAGCAGGAACGGAATACCGGTTCATGAGACCAGGCTCGGGCTCTTTGATCTCTACACCGCGGAGGAGGTCTTCGTTACGGGGACCGCAGCTGAGATAGCTCCTGTCTCCAGGATCGACGGCAGGGTGATAGGGAACGGCAGGCCCGGACCTGTGACAAAGCTCCTGATGAAGCTCTTCAGGGAATGCACAGAGTCAGAGGGCACCCCGATATACAGAGAGGATGTTGAGGTCGCTGCCCGGAAGTGAGAATGTTTCTGGCGGTTATGACTGCAGCAATCTGAGGTAAGAATGTCAGAGCTCAGGGAGCAGCTTCTCATCCTGATAAAAGAGATGGCGCTTGAGATCGGCACAGTGGTTCTCTCATCCGGCCGCACCAGCGACTACTACGTAGACCTGAGAAGGATGGTCCTCACACCACGGGGAGCGTATCTGACAGCAAAACTTCTCCTCGATCTCGTCAGACCAGAGGTCAGTGCCATCGGAGGGATGACGCTGGGGGCAGATCCGATCATATCCTCCATGATTGTGGTCGGCCATATGGAGGGAAGGAATCTATGCGGCCTGATAGTGAGAAAGGAGCCGAAGAAGCACGGCAAGAGGAGGTTCATCGAGGGGCCGGCTCTGGAGCCGGGCGCGAGGGTTGCGGTCGTCGATGATGTCGTGACAACGGGGAGATCACTCCTCAGATCGATCGAGCACATCGAGGAGGCGGGCTACAGGCCGGTCCAGGCCCTCGCGGTCCTGGACAGGATGGAGGGGGGAAGAGAAGCTCTGAGGGATGCAGGATTCGAGCTCGAGTCGCTCTTCACAAGAGACGACCTCGGCATCGCTCCGAGCGATCACTCCATGTAGATGGTCTGCTCCCTCGCAGGCCCGACCGATATCGCAGCTATATCCACATCCATGAGCTCCTGTATCCTCTCCACATACGCCCTCGCGTTCTGTGGCAGGTCGTTGTAGTCGAGGGCATCGCTTATGCTCTCAGACCAGCCCTCCATCTCCTCGTACACGGGGACACATCTCTCAAGCTCCGAGGTGCTCTCCGGCGGGTATTCCAGTATCTCACCATCGAGCTCGTATGCGACACAGATCTTTATTCGCCTGAGGCCGGTGAGCACATCCAGCTTTGTCAGAGCGAGCTCGGTGTATCCGTTCAGGTAAACCGCCTTTCTTCCCAGAACCGCGTCGAACCAGCCGCAGCGCCTCGGCCTTCCGGTCGTTGTTCCATACTCCCCGCCAGCCTCCCTGAGCCTGGCTCCTGTCTCGTCCCTGAGCTCGGTGGGCAGCGGCCCCTCGCCCACGCGTGTGATGTACGCCTTCACAACGCCCACAACATTATCGACGCGCACCGGACCAACGCCGAGGTTGGCACAGGCGCTGCCTGCTGTTGTGAAGCTCGATGTGACGAACTTCTGCGTGCCGTGGATCACATCCAGGAATGATCCCTGCGCGCCCTCTGCAAGCACCATCCTCTCCTCGTCGAGCGCCCTGTTTATCTCAAGCGAGACGTCTGTGAGGTTGTTCCTGAGAGACCTGCCGATCTCCAGGTACTCGCTCAGCTGAGCCTCGTCCCTCACGACAGACGGATCTCCTCCCATCTCCCTTATCGCAGCTTCCTTCGCCGGCGCTATCTCCTCCAGCTTCTTTCTCAGCATCTCCGGATCTGTGATGTCGGCCATCTGCACCTCCTCGCGCGCGATCTTATCGATATACGCATACCCTATACCGCGCCTGGTGGTGCCGATCTTTGCTGTCCTGGCCTTTTCCCTCAGGGCGTCCATCTCTATGTGGTAGGGCATTATTATGCTCGTCTTGGGATCTATTCCGAGATCGACCTTCATGCCCTCGCCCCAGAGCGCCTGGAGCTCTCCCCAGAGGATCTTCGGGTTGAGCACCACGCCCGGACCTATCAGAAGTCTTTTGTTGAAAAGAACGCCGCTGGGCACCAGATGGAGCTTGTATGTTTTATCCCCCACCTTCACTGTGTGCCCCGCGTTATCTCCGCCCTGAAAGCGCGCAATGATATCATACTTTTCAGCAAGCAGATCGACAATCTTGCCCTTTCCCTCATCACCAAACTGTGCACCTGTGATTATCGTGAACATGCTGCCTGGGTTTGATGCATTGTAGATAAACCATTTCCCACACTCCCCTCCATGCGATCACACTGCCGGAGAATTCCGGCGATAAAAATGAGGCGCATATCACGCCTTTGATCTCGCCCAAGACTCAATGTTATCGATGAGGTTGAACTCAACGACCTTCTTTGCGTCGAGCAGCATCTTTGCGATCTCCTTGAGCGAGAATCGCCGCTCTCTCCCGTCCCTGTCTCTGACGCTGATCTCCTCGCCCGGAGACTGCGAGTCGATATGAAGGAGCATGTCGCCAAGACGGGAGCATGCCTTCTTCAGATAGCGCACGGTGTAATCCATCAGTGGCTCTCTGTCTGAAAGGTTCTTGTTGACCTCTTTTATTGACCAGCACATCGTGAGGATATCCGAGTACATTTCAGCACCACTCAGAGGGTGTGGAGCATTCTATTTAACGGTGCCGTCAGAAAGGTGGGGCTGGTGCGATTCGAACGCACGATCGACGGGTCTCTCCGATTCTGAGAACACATGATCTTCTCAGTGCTCCAACGGATCATCAACGCCATCCCCGTCGAGATGGCTCAGCAGACCCGTTGCTCATCATCCAAATCATACCGCTGGAGCCCGTCGCCCTACCTGGCTAGGCCACAGCCCCTTAGCGGGCCGAGAGGGATTTGAACCCCCGACCTAAAGGTTAAGAGCCTTTCGCTCTACCTGACTAAGCTACCGGCCCGCGTCGGTAATATGACAAAGCCATTTATAAGCGTTTCGATGTATCCTGCGCAATCGCATCCTGGCGGGCTTTAGGTAGCTGGATTCCACGAGATTATCTCATCGGTGGTCTTGGCTCGTGTGCTCGCATCACTGGACGCTCTTATCCATCTGGTAACTTGTCCGCAGGGTCACCGGTCCTGCCATGCACTCGTTTCGACTTCGTCGAAGGCCTGGCGAACGAATGATTGCGTTCAGCAACCGTCTTGCATCCTTCTGGTTGCTGAATACATAAGAGCGTCACCGAATTCACAGGAATCCGACCCTGTGGTGTTCGGGCGGCAGTATGCCGGTGCATGCTGATCTCTGAGAGCATGTTCATCTGTTCGGGGGCCAGAACTCATGTGACCACAAGATCTATGTCCACGCCCGGGATAACTCATGCGGATGGATCACTCAGACGATGAGATACTCTCTCTGTTCGATGATACGGTCAGGGAATGGTGGATCAGAAGCTTTGGCGGCCGGGAGAGGATGTTCACACCGCCCCAGAGGCTCGCAGTGCCCCTGATCCACGCGGGAAAGAGCGTGCTCATAAGCTCACCAACTGGATCGGGCAAGACGCTGTCCGCCTTCATCTCCATAATAAACAGCCTCTTCATACTCTCCAGAACAGACGGGCTCGAGAACAGCGTGTACTGCCTCTACATATCGCCGCTGAGATCGCTGGCCAATGACATACACAGAAACCTGGAGCGCCCCCTGGCTGAGATACAGGAGATCGCTGCAGAGCAGGGAATAGAGGCGGTGGAGATCAGGCACGCCATCAGGCATGGGGATGTATCATCATCAGACAGGGCGAAGATGCTCAGAAAGACCCCGCACATACTGAACACAACGCCTGAGAGCCTGGCGTTGCTGCTGAACTCACCGCGCTTCAGGGAGAAGCTCAGGACCGTCAGGTGGGTCATAGTCGACGAGATACACTCGCTTGCAGGCTCCAAGAGGGGCGTTCACCTCTCGCTCAGCCTGGAGCGGCTGGAGGAGCTCAAAAGGGAGACAGGCGGGGATAGCTTTGTGAGGATCGGCTGCTCCGCGACCATCGAGCCGCTCCGGGAGGTCGCGGCATTTCTCGGTGGTGTGGGCAGAGAGGTTGAGATCATCGACACCAGGTTCTCCAGAAAGTTCGATCTAAGGCTGATATGCCCGGTGCCCGATCTAATCTCCACGACTCCGGGAGAGCTCAGCCGGGCGCTGTACGAGACTCTGGATGAGCTCATACAGTCACACAGAAACACGCTCATATTCACAAATACCAGGAACGGGGCCGAGCGGATACTCTACAACCTCAGGGCCAGGTATCCGGATCGATACAACGAGAGCAACTCAGGGTGCCATCACGGCTCAATGGGGAAGACGAGCAGGCTGGATGTTGAGGAGAGGCTGAAATCAGGGGATCTGAGGGTTGTGACCTCTTCCACATCACTGGAACTCGGGATAGACATGCCACATCTGGATCTCGTCCTCCAGATAGGGTCGCCGAAGTCTGTGGCTGCTCTGCTCCAGAGGATAGGGAGAGCAGGCCACAGCCTCGATCAGGTGGTCAAGGGGAGGGTCGTTGTTCTTGACAGGGACGAGCTCATAGAGTGCGCGGTGATGCTCGGATGCGCAAGAGAGGGATTTGTGGACAGGATACACATACCCAGAAACTGTCTTGATGTTCTTTGCCAGCACATCCTCGGCATGGCCCTGGAGCGGCGATGGCGGATCGAGGATGCGCTGAGGATCATAAGAAGATCGTACTGCTACAGGGACCTCAGCGAGGGAGATCTGAGGTCTGTCATGAGCTATCTCGCGGGTGCCTATGCCGATCTGGAGGAGAGAAATATCTATGCGAAGATCTGGTACGACCCTGCGACGGGTGAGTTCGGCAAACGCGGCAGGAACTCCAGGATGATATACATGCTCAACATGGGGACGATACCGGACGAGTTCTCCTGCGATGTCGTCACAAGAGATGGGAGGTGGGTCGGGAACCTGGATGAGAAATACCTGGAGCGGCTCTCAAAGGGCGATGTGTTCGTCCTTGGCGGCAGATCGTATGCATTCAGATACAGGCGTGGCGGAAAGATCTACGTTGATCCCACCGGAGAGCGTCCTACGATACCGAGCTGGTTCTCTGAGAAACTACCACTGTCATTTGATCTCGGCCTGAGGGTGCTTCAGTTCAGGGCTCACATGCTCGATCTCATCAGGGGAGCTGATGAGGAGGTGGTTGTTCAGCACCTCCTCGAGATGCTCCCGATAGACGAGAACAGCGCCAGGAGCATTTACCAGATATTCGAGCAGCAGATCAGGTACCTCGGAGAGGATTCCGTCTCGACCGACAGGCGCATCGTTGTGGAGGAGACCCTCTCGCGAGGGAGAAGGGTGTACTACTTCATGACCAACTATGGGCTGAAATTCAACGATGGATTCAGCAGGATGATCGCATACCTCATTTCAAGGGAGGGCAGGAGCAACGTTCTGGTATCGATCGCGGACACAGGCTTCATGCTCTCAATCGCTGAGGGTTCGAGGGCAGATCCCATTACAGCTCTAAGATCAATCAGGCCTGAGATGTGCGAGGATCTGCTCAGGAGAGCGGTCGAGAACACAAACCTCCTGAAGAGGGTGTTCAGGATAAACGCCACCAGGTTCTTCATGATCCTGAGGAACTACATGGGGCACAGGAAGAGCGCTAGAAGGCAGCAGGTATCCGCGGACATGCTCATAGGTCTCGCAAAGCGGCTCGAGGACTTCGCGGTCCTGAAGGAGAGCTACCGCGAGATCATCGAGGACAAGTTCGAGCTTGATAACATGAATAGCGTTGTGGCAGCAATAAACACCGGGGATATAGAGATCGTGAGAAAGATAAGCCCGTCGCCTGGCCCGATGGCATTCGGAATAGCGTCCATTGGAGCTCCTGATGTCGTTCTTGCGCAGGATAGGCTTGCGCTTCTGAAGGAGTTCCAGAGAAGGGTGATGGAGAGGATCGCGGGAGAGAGCGCAGCGTGAGCATCGAGGATCTGCGAGAGCATCTGTTTGAAAGGTTCGATTTCCTTCTGGGATCACTTTATATTAAAGAGATCGGGACATGTGTGCTCTCGGATATCCACATAGGCCTGGAGGAGGTGCTCTTCGCTCAGGGTCTCGTCTTTCCGCTGAGAGAGAGGGAGGAGCTGCTGAAAAGGATTGAGCACATACTGGAAAGATTCAATCCAAGAAAGCTCGTCCTCGCCGGAGATGTGGTGCATTCATTCGGACGGGCGGATCAGAGGATACGGAGGAAGCTTGAAATTGTATTGAGCGCAATCCGGTCCAGATGTGAGCTTGTCCTGGTCTCAGGCACACATGACGGGATGCTGCCATACATGGGATTCACAGCTCAGAGGAGATACGATGAGGGGGGATACACGGTATCCCATGGGGACGAGGACCTGAGGGAGCACGGCCATCTGATAATGGGCCACGAGCATCCGGTGCTGGATGTCGAGATGATGCGCATACCGTGCTACCTCTTCGGCGGGGGTATCATGGACGGCATGGACATCATCGTCCTGCCGGCCTTCAATCCCCTCTGCCAGGGTGTGGCTGTGAACCATCTGGAGAACTCCGATCTGCTCTCACCCCTGCTCAGGAGGATTGACACCGGAAAACTCCACCCCGTGGTCGAGATGGAGGGGGAGGTGATGGTGTTCCCGGAGATCAGGCGTCTGTGAGACTCATGACGCAGCGATCTGATCACGCGCATACCTATCGGCAGAATGTGATGGTGTTTCCGGAGATCAGGCGTCTGTGAGGCGCTTGCCTTCAGGCTCCTCCATGCAGCTCCTGAAGCTGCGTTATCCTCCTCAGCTCCTCCCTGAGGGACTCTGGCAGGCCCTTTATCTCCACATCCAGGAATCCCCTGACTATGACGCCGGTCGCCTGATCCTTTGTCAGGCCCCTCGCCATGAGATACTCCAGCTCCAGCTCCGAGATCTTGCCGACCGCAGCCTCGTGTGACATGTCAAGGCCGCCGCATCTCCCATCCAGCTCTGGTATGGAGTCAATCCTTCCCTTCTCGGAGAGAATCAGCCCCACGCATTCCAGATGCGCCTTGACATCGGGCACCTCTCCGATCATCTTTCCGCGGGTTATTATCTCCCCGCCGACCGAGACCGCTCTTGTTATGGAGTCCGCGCTGCAGCCGGGCGCCCTGAGCATGACCTCGCTTCCGGTATCGAGATGCCCTTCCTTAGCGTACAGCACTGTGTTGAAGCTCGCCACCGCACCCGGCCCATCCAGTATCGCCTTCGGGTATGTCTGAAGGGTCTTGGCGGGCGTCAGGCAGATGTAGTTGTTCGAGAGCGTGGCGCCCTCCTCCATGTATATCGCTGTCCTGGGCCTGACCTCGACCTCGCGCCCCCAGTTATGGATCATTGTGAAGCTGACGTGCGCGCCCTTCTTTATGAAGAACTCAGACACACCGAGATGCAGCCCCCTCTGCACATGGCTGGGCGTCGTGCACCCTGTGATGACATGAAGCTCACTGCCCTCCTCCGCTATTACTATGTTGTGCACCCTCTGGTTCAGGTTCGTCTGCCCTAGATACAGGCAGCTCTTCAGCGGGAATATCGTCTTCGCGCCCCTCTTTGCCCTCAGGAAATATCCCGCAGGTGGATGGAGAGCAACATCTGCCGTGTACTTGTCCTGGTCCACAGGCACGAGCTTCCACCAGTAGTCCCTGAGGCCATCATACTTCTTCAGAGCAGTGGCTATATCCAGAACCTCGATCCCCTCTGTGGAGGATTTTGCAACGACCGGCGTCTGGTCCATCTGGATGTATGCGCCACCGACCTCCTTCTCAAGAGTCACGCCGACCCCCAGCGCTGCCTTCCTGACGTCCTCCGGAATCTCCTCAAGTCTCTGAACCTCTTCGTGAGGCTTAGCCTCAACATCGTACTTCTCGAGGTCCACATCCGGGCCGTAGGTCGCCTTCTTGCCCAGAGCCTTCCTCGCCCTATCAGCTATGTCGGACATAGGCACCTGGCACACCCCTCGTATCCTCTTGTCTTGATCTGCTCCAGTATCTCCCTCGGGCTGCCTGTGCAGACTATCGTGCCCTCCAGCATCACATGGGCTTTGTCTACTGAAATGTAATCGAGAATATGGCCGAAGTGTGTTATTATGATGCCGGAGCGGATCCTTTTGCTCGGCTTCGTGTCCTTCTCAGTGAGCTTGTTTATCGCCCTGCCGATGAGCTTTATGTTCTCCAGATCCACTCCTGAATCCGGCTCGTCCAGCATCACAAGCTCCGGCCTCTGCGCAAGCAGCTGGGCCATCTCGGATCTCTTGATCTCCCCGCCGGAGAAGCCGCGATTGACCTCACGATCCGCGAACTCCAGGAAGTTCATCTCCCTCAGCACCTTCTCCGGGTTCGCATCAGGGTTGCACAGCTTTATGAGGTCCTTCAGCTTCAACCCCCTTATCGCAGGCGGGCTCTGAAACGCGATCCCTATCCCCATCCTCGCCCGCTCGTCCATTGGCAGATGGGTTATATCCTTTCCTTTGAACAGTATCCTCCCGCTCTCCACAACATATCTGGGCACGCCTGCTATCGTATTGAGCAGTGTGGTTTTGCCGCATCCATTCGGCCCGAAGAGGGCATGATTCTCCCCCCGATCGATCTTAAGGTTTATGCCCTTCAGAACCATCCGGCCGCCGATGCTGACATGCAGATCCTCTATCTCAAGCAGCCCGAACACCTCCAGGTTTGGTGGAATTCTGTTGAGTTCTCGGTTTATTTACACTTTCGCATCAATCGCGAGGCTTTTGAATGAATCACACGCATACGCGCATGGATTCTGAGGATGTGGAGCTTCAGATCACATCCACGATGACACTTCCCTGAACCGCTTTCCCTGTGGAGTCACGGACCTTGACGACTATGAGATGCTCACCCCTCTTCAGCCTGCTCGCATCGACATTTATCCTGCTTCCCGACCCCAGGTACCGGTCCATGCTCGACCACCATTCGTAGGTGTACGGGCCTCTTCCGCCGCGCGCGCTGGCCTCCATGACCACAGGACCCTTTGACAGAACAGCTCCCGCCTTCGGGGAGATGATCTTAGCGGTCAGCTCAGAGGAGCCTGATGTCTGGGAGTCCTCCCGCTCGAGACAGCCGGATGCGAGAAGCAGGATCAGCACAGAGATAACCGATATCGTCCTCATGTCTCAACCACCAAACAGAGCTTATCGAATATCCTACTGAGCCCTCAAAGCTGCATGGATATACCTCTGGCAGGATATCTAACTGTTGGTTTCCGCATCTATAATGCCTGGATCGTGGCCTGACCATGAGGATTGCTGAAATGGAGATCACAGGAACGCTCATGAAAGTCTGCAGGTCAGATCCTGTCGATCGGTGATGTGGGCAGACTTCATGCGTCATCGGTTAAGATCGACATGTGTAGAATTGGACTTAATAGTCTTATCTCGCCTCAGTACTGCTATCAGGACTCAAGTCCACAGGCGGTCGATTTGAACCAAACTCGCCAATCTGGCACGGTCTCAATTTGTCAAATTTCGTGGTCAATATATTTACATAAAATCCTTAACCGATGAGCAATGGGGCAGACTTAGATGCCAGGAGGCATTAGCGGCGGCCTGAACACTCCCTTCTCTGTTATTATCGCGCTGACGAGCTCAACCGGCGTGGCGTCGAACGCGGGGTTGTAAACCCTCACGCCCTCTGG
Organism: Methanothrix sp.; assembly: GCA_029907715.1. Lineage (NCBI taxonomy): Archaea > Methanobacteriati > Methanobacteriota > Methanomicrobia > Methanotrichales > Methanotrichaceae > Methanothrix > Methanothrix sp. The sequence continues at coordinate 45,898 of JARYLI010000008.1, read as the reverse complement.
CGCAAGCCTTGTCTCCCCGAGACGTCTGAGCTCGTCACCATCCCTCTCCTCGATCACTATCTCGCTCTCATCGTGTGCTGCATCGAATGTCGAGAGCGGCGCTGCCACGTAGAATGGAACTCCATGTGCCCTCGCGATAAGGGCGTGCGTGTATGTTCCTATCTTGTTGAAGACCGCATCCCTCGTGATCCTGTCCGCGCCCACTATGACCCTGTCGATCAAGCCCCTGCGCATGAGCATGCCTGATGCGCTGTCGCACACCAGGGTCACATCTATGCCGTCCTCCATGAGTTCCCACGTGGTGAGCCTGGATCCCTGGTTCAGAGGCCTGGTCTCACATGCGTACACATGGATCTCCTTCCCGTCCATCACAGCCTGGCGTATCACGCCGAGCGCGGTGCCCCATCCGACGCAGGCCAGCCTGCCGGCGTTGCAGTGTGTCAGAACACTGTCACCATCACTGAGGAGCTTCGCGCCATTCCTGCCGATCATCCTGTTGATGATCAGATCCTCCTCTGCAATCCTCTCAGCCTCGCGGAGCGCGATCTCGCGCACCTCATCCGCGACCTCTCCGGCCTGAGCTGCTCTCAGAACCCGGTCCACACCCCATGAGAGGTTGATCGCAGTCGGCCTCGAGCTTTTGATCATCTCTGCAGCGATCTCCATCTCATGCAGCACACCATCCCTGTCAGGAAACCCTGACCTCATCGCGGCCAGGGCGATGCCGTACCCGCCGGCGGCGCCGAGCGCGGGCGCACCGCGTATCTTGAGGGAGGTGATAGCGTCTATGAGCTCCTTCACGCTTCTGATCGTGATCACGACGAACTCTGCGGGGAGCCTGGTCTGGTCGATGGTCTTTATCCCATCGTCCCACCAGATTGTTCTGGACTCAGAGATCATCTCTCCTGATCACCTCCACCGTCCCATTGCGGGCGATGTGAAGCTCATGTATTTTTGTGAATATTCCGTGCTCAACCACGCCCGGTATCAGAGATATCTGCCGGGATAGAGAAACAGGCTCCCGTATCTCTCCAAAAGACACGTCCATCACAAAGTTCCCGTTGTCTGTTATCACAGGGCCGTCCTTCATACGGGCCTGACGTATCACAGGAGATCCACCAATCCTGATGAGCTCGCGCTCGACGACCCTTGCCGCAAACGGCAGGACCTCTACAGGAACGGGTCTGTTCAGCACCTCCACAAGCTTAGATCCATCTGCCACCACCACGAAACGCCTGGCAGCGATCGATACCACTTTCTCCCTTGTGTGCGCCGCACCCCCGCCCTTGATTGCGTTCATCCCTATATCGATCTGATCGACGCCATCTATGGCCAGGTCCAGCACCGGATTCTGTGAGAGGGTCGTCAGCGGAATCCCGCACTCTATCGCCAGCGTCTCTGACTGATAGGATGTCGGAACGCCGAGAACATCAAGCCCATCAGCCACCATTCTCCCTATCGCCCTTATCGTCCATGCAACGGTGGAGCCTGTGCCGAGTCCCACGACCGTGCCGTCTCTGACCAGCGACGCGGCAGACTCTCCGGCAAGCCTTTTTTCATCGAGGTTGGTATCAGGCCTTCTCTCCGTATTGATCCCCCTGCAGCAGCTTTGAGCGCACTGTTGTGAACACCGGCCCGCGGATGTCGATGCGTTTCTTGTAGCTCGTGATGTACCTCTCCAGCGCAGGATCGATTCTCACATTGATCTCGCCCGCGGTCCTCACAATCCTCACCCTGGTCTCGCTGTCCCTACCCTCAATGGTCGCTATCTCGATCTCATGCGCTGCCAGCTCCGCGAATGCGTCTATGAACCTTATGCCGGTCTGGACACCCTCCTCGAAGGCGGCCTCCCACTTCGGTGTTCTCGGTATTCCAAGTATCTCGTTCCTGTAGACCACGATCTCATTTAGGTAAGCGGGACCGCAGAGCTTTGTGTTCTCCTCCGGCTCGACCACAGATACCTTTATTCTCCGGCCGAAGAGCTCCCCCTCCCACGCGTCGAACTCGCACGGCGAGGGGGTGTTTCCATGCTTCACACAGGTCTCCACGATCGACCTCGCTATATCTCTCCCTGCGCTGGTCATAGGGCTCTTATCCACATGTATCATCCTGGCGATCTCGATCGGCTTCAGGCTCCAGTCTGGCTGGAGCTGCGGATAGGACAGAGCACGGAGGTCCTTCGATCCGTAGAGTATCATCGCCAGGCGCTCAACGCCAAGCCCCAGGTTCAGAACGGGGTATGGAATATCGTACTGGGCCAGGGCTGTTGGCGAGTACACACCGAAGGTTGCTATCTCGACCCAGCCGCTCCCGTACTTCGTCTCAGATCCCACAAGGCCTGGATGGTAGGCGTAGACCTCTATCTGCGTCCCCGGAATGTAGTACTTGGAGCGCTTCTCATCCGGCCTGAACCTGAAGTTCTCGAACCCGAACTGGCTCAGAAGCCCCTCTGAGATCGCCTTCCCCTCGTCCACAGACATCTCCTCGTCCATCACAACACAGCTCGCAGAGTGATAGGACATGAGACGGGCTGCATCCTCCGACTGCTCCCTTCTGAAGCATCTGTCCACAGAGAACAGGCGCACAGGCAGGGGCGTCCTGTACCATAGGTTCGAGAGCGATATGAACCACCCGGAGGTCATGTGGCTCCTCAGGGTCCTGCTTGTGGGCTCCGGTTTGAGCTCTCTGAACTCCGGGAACACGCTCTCGAGCATCATCGATACCTGGGAGTCAGGGGCGTTGATCGCCCTGGAGATCTCCGGAACCAGGTCGTCTCCCTCCACAGCGCCCTTCTTGTAACTGTGCAGCACCTCTCTGAGAGCCTCTATCTCCTCAGCGGTGATATCCCTTCCCATTATCGACCTGATCATCGAGAGCCTGCTCTCTGAGATGCCAACATCCGGCCGCGGCAGGCCTGCGAGGTAAAAGCATCTGTCAAGAACAGCAAGCGCCTCGGATCCGAACTGTCTGTGGACCTCCTGTGCATCCACTATAACGGGATTCATCATCTCTGTGAACCCCATGCGCAGATAGGCCTCCCTGAGCCTCTGGATGGTCTCGAAGACAGGGTGCGGTCTTCCGTGAGAATAGCTCCTTCTCGGATAGGTCCTCTCCAGCGAGGGCCTCTCGAGATAGTCAATGCCACGTTTCCAGGCGCTATCAAAGTCCTTTTCAGCAGCCTCTCTGATCTCGGCCGGGTCGAACTTCATGCTCTAGAGATCTGAGTACGACCCTTTAAGCTTATCCTCCAGAAGGGCGAGATGCCTCTCGAGGGACTGTATCTGGATGGCGTTTGTTATGTCGCCGCGCGTCCTCTCTATCATCGACCTCGCCAGATCTGTCTTCCGGCGGAGCCCGCGCATGATGGCCTCAGGGTAATCGAACCTCATGAGCATGTGGTATATCTCCTCCATTATCTCGAGGAGGACCTCTCCATCCTCAGGCCTGCCGTTCCTTATTAGCTCCAGTATGCTCCGCCTGAGCTCGCCCGTCAGATCGCCAAGGCCGCCGAGATAGCTCACCGGATCGACATCGAGATCCACGTGGGTGGGCATTCTCCCCTCGAATATCAGGGAGAAGAGGACGCTCGCCTCGACGAACTCCTGCTCTGCATCGTCCACAAATCCAGAGCATCTCACGTCCTGATGCGTGATCAGGAGGTTCTTTATCGCGCTGAGATGCTCACGCGCCTCTTTGAGAAGCCTCTCCGCCTCGCTCCGCTCCCTTCTGTGAGTGGCGCGTATGGCGGTTGATGCCAATCTGATTACAATTCTGGAAAGCCTCAGCGCCTCCTCCCTGGCAGCATCCTTCTCATCGAAGTGTTTCAGGAGCTCATCGATGAGAGCCTCCAGATCGCTCTTATCTTCCCGCCTCATCTCATTGCTCGGGGTGCGCAGATCCAGCCAGTGCGGAACGATCCGTCCCCTTACCCTCCTTACATCAACCTTTTTATTCTGTTCAGGCTCGTCTGGCCCTGTACCAGGGATCTGGCCTCTGTGACGTATCTGCCTCTGTATCCATTGAGCGATGAAAAGACAAGCTGCCAGTCGACGGTCCCTGAGCCGACAGGCAGATGCTCATCCCTCTCCCCGTGGTTGTCATGTATGTGGACGTGTGTTATCCTCTCTCTGATCTCCAGGAACTCCTTCAGGTTTCCGTTTGTGTTGGCATGCCCCACATCGAGCGTGAATCCCAGGTTCTCCCTGTCGACTGTCTCCATGATTCCAACGATCTCGAACGGCGCCCTGCCCAGAAGCGTTGGTATGTTGACCATGTTCTCAACGGCAATTGTGATTCCCAGGTCAGCGGCATGGTCGCATATGCTCCTTATCCCGAGAATGTTCTGCTCCCACGCGCGGTCCGGCACCTGCGTTCCGAGAGGGGAGAGATGGCCCGGGTGAACCACAGCGAGCTCTGCGAAATCTGCTGCCAGAGTCAAACAGCTCTTCATCTGCCTGATGCTCTCCTCCCATATTGGCTGGTTCACAGATGCAAGGTTCAGATCCGAGTATGGCAGATGGAGTGTTATCACCAGATCTGTCGTCTCCGCTATCTTTCTCGCCTCGTCCACGTTCTCTTCGGTGAGACGCTGCATGCCCTCGCAGACGATCTCCCAGCCTGTGTATCCTAAATCCTCAAGCTGGTATGCCCAGTCGAAAGGCCTGTTCACCAGCGCGCTTGAGGAGAAACTTATCATGTATCCACCTCGTCCAGCTCTATCTCCATCACAGGCTTTCCATCTACAGTCCTGGGAGCAAGCCAGTCCAGGACCATATCGCCGCCGTATATCTCCACATGTATCGATCCGAGCGGCTCTTCCTCTGGCGGGAAGCCAACACGCCCCATGAACGCTCCGGGCTTGCTTATCCTGAACTGATACGAATCGCCCACCCTGCCCGCAAGCATCACAGACCTCGCTGTGTCAAGTATCCTCTCATCTCTTAATATCTTGCGGAAAACCCGGAGGGAGGATATTCCCCCGTAGCCCTGTACCATATCATCCCTTATGTCAAGCGTGAGGTCTGGGAATATCCGCTCTATGGCCATCACAACCCTTTCCACCCTCTCGGTGGGCTTCACCAGGGCGCGAACTGTGATCTCTATCATGGTCATATCCATCTGTTTCCATGCAGGATTTCAATGCTCGTGAGGGTCGGGAAGCATGTGGATTCAGCGGTGTGATGTCTTGTACCTCAGCACAGCCGCGATCCCGCCGAATGCATGCAGGAGCTGCGCCCCCTCCTCGAAGTCTGTGGATATTATCTTCACAGCTGCTCCGCTCTGCTCAGCAAGCTGGGAGAGCTCTGTTATCAGATCAACCTCCTCTGTTATTGTGAGGGGCGAGCCACACCTGGGGCAGATCCCTATCGCGGGGGATGATGATGTCCTCGTCCTTTCATCCGTGTAGTCGCAGCTCTGGTTCTGACATCTGACCTTGACTCTCGTCTTCCTGAGCTCCTCAGAGAGGAGAAGGAGATCCACTGCCCCCAGGGCGAGGTTCTGGCGCACCTCCTTCTCTCCGTACGATGCGAGACCCTTGTCGCTCACGAGCTCCTTCATGAAACGGCGCATGGCCAGCTTCTCCTGGGTGAGCTCAAGGTCCAGAAGCCTGTCCTGCGCAGCCTCGACGAGCTCCGAGAGGCCGGCCTCATCAGTGTATGATACATCGAATGCGTCCAGTATCTTCTTCTGGAGCTCGTGATGCAGGAAGTTCCCTGCGACGAACTCCTCCTTTGTTGGGGATGGGCCGCCTATGAGTATGCCCTGAAGCTCCTTCGGATCGATGCTCAGAAACGCATCGTTCGCAGCCTCCCCTATCCTCTTGTAGAAGTCGTGGATTGCTATCAGCCTCAGCTGCTGAAACCTGTGAGAAGACTGCCCCCCCTTTCTCTGCTTTCCAGGAACTGTTGATGTGAGGTGTTTCAGAGGTTCGATCCTCTTGCCCTTGAGTATGCCGATGGTTGCCTCCCTTCTGTCAAGAACTATCAGGCCAAATGTCTTCTTCTCTGAGAGCATGTCCTCAAGCGGCGTCAGAAGGAACGACGAATCGCAGTGGTAGCGGTATGTGGTGATCGGCTCAGGCGGCTCTATGACCTTTGTGTACATGTCTGTCCTGTTGCCTCCGATGTCAACAGCGCCGATGAAGAGGACGACCCCGTTCTCGGGAGCTCTAGGGATGAGCCTGAGCCTCGCCATCGCTGACTCCAGGGCGCTCTGGACGTTGGTCCTGGTGAGCTTCGACTTTATGTTGGCTGCCTGGCCGTGCTCCTCCCTGAGCTGGGCCATCACATCCGATATCTGCTTGTCCGGGGGTATGTAAAGGGAGATGAGCTCTGTGCCCCTTCCAGATTTCGATCTGAGCTCATCCAGCAGACGCTTGAACTCGTACTTTTCCTGTGCAGAGATCTCCATCTTCTCTCCTCAGATTGATACTGCCTGAAGTAGCCACAGACCCAGATAAAATCCTTTGCGTGGCTGGATGCGGATGGCTCAAACGAGGATTCTGGTTATGGGGCTGGATGAGTTAATGCCCCCTCTCTGGATCATACCACTGAAATGGCTTCTGGAGAGGTATTCGCCATCATGTGCTCAGCAGCTGAGGGCATGCAATCTGGCGGCCGGAAGCACCCGTTCGCTCTCCAGGAGCGGATAGATGGCCAGTGCTTCTTCTGCAAGTGATCAGATGAAATCGAAGACGCTCTTATGTATTCAGCAACTTGGAGGTCATGCGGGAGGTTGCTGAATGCACTCATTCGCTCGCCGGGCCTTCGAATTCGTCGAACTCTTCGACGCAGTCGAAGATAAGTCGAAACGAGCGCATAGCGTGACTGCTCTCTGCGGACAAGTCATCAGATGGATAAGAGCGATAGAAGAAATAACTGGAATTGATCTCTTTTAAAAATGCCGTGCTGGAGAGTGGTGGCACATGGGTGGAATGGGTGGAGATCTGCAGGGCAGCACATCAGATGGAATGCGAGCGCAGGCATTTTCGGCAAGGAGGTGCGGGCTGAGAAAGAAGATGGAGGGACAGCTTCAGCCCGCGGCTAGTAAGACCGGCCGCCCATTACCATGGGTATCAGTAATACTATTTAAATTTTATGTAATAAAAAAGATGACCTGTTAACAATTTATTCACATGGATAAATCACATCGACGCCCGCATATCCTCACACGTACATATCTCCGCGCTCAATCTCTCTGGATGCCTTCTTCCTCAGCGACTCCGCAAGCCGCAGGTAGTACTTCATGGTGTCAGGGGTCACAGAGGGACCTATCTCGCGAATCGCCGCCAGGAAGTGCCTCTGCTGAACATACTCCGAACTCATGCTCTCTCTGAGCGCCAGGCGGCCTGCCTTTCTGCATATCGCCGCTATATCCGCGCCGGTGTAATGCTCTGTCATCTCAACAAGCGCATCTATGTCGACATCCGGAGCCAGAGGCATGTTCTTTGTGTGAACCTCAAAGATCTTCCTTCTGGAGGGTTTGTCAGGCACAGGCACGAGTATAAGCTCGTCGAATCTTCCTGGCCTCAGAAGCGCCGGATCCACGATATCCGGGCGGTTTGTCGCTCCTATAACCACAACACCATGGAGCTCCTCCAGGCCGTCCATCTCTGAGAGCAGCTGATTCACGATCCTCTCCGTGACATGGGGCTCCCCAACCGCACCGCCGCGGACCGGTACGAGTGCATCGAGCTCATCCAGGAATATCACAGCTGGAGCGACCTGTCTGGCCTTTCTGAATATCTCCGCGACCCGCTTCTCGCTCTCGCCGTACCATTTTGATAGGAGCGCGCTTCCCTTCGCCGTTATGAAGTTGGCATCGCTCTCGTTTGCAACCGCCTTTGCCAGCATGGTCTTTCCAGTGCCTGGCGGTCCATACAGCAGTATTCCCTTTGGCGCGTTGATCCCCAGCCTCTTGAAGTTGTTCGCGTAGCGGAGCGGCCACTCAACTGCCTCTATGAGGAGCTGCTTCACGTCCTCAAGACCGCCTATGTCATCCCAGCTGACCTTCGGAACCTCGACCATTATCTCCCTCAGCGCAGAGGGCTGTATCTCCCTGAGAGCAGCCTCGAAGTCGACCCGCCGGACGACGAGCCTGTCGAGGATCTCCTTGGGTATCGTCGGCTCATCCAGATCTATCTCCGGCAGGATCCTGCGCAGAGCATTCATGGCAGCCTCCCTGCACACTGCCGCTATGTCCGCGCCAACGAATCCGTAGGTCAGCTCCGCGAACTCATCGATGTTGACATCGTCTGCAAGAGGCATCCCCCTGGTGTGTATCTGAAAGATCTCCTTCCTGCCTTCATAATCCGGGACCCCGAGCTCTATCTCCCTGTCAAACCTTCCGGGCCTCCTGAGGGCGACATCCAGGGCCTCGGGCCTGTTTGTGGAGCCGATGACGAGAACGTTCTTCCTCTCCTTCAGGCCGTCCATGAGCGAGAGGAGCTGTGCCACAACACGTCTCTCCACCTCTCCTGTGACCTCGCCGCGCTTCGGAGCTATCGAGTCCAGCTCGTCCAGGAATATTATCGCGGGAGCGTTCTTCTCAGCCTCCTCGAATATATCTCTCAGGGCCTTCTCGGACTCACCGTAGTACTTCGACATTATCTCCGGACCGTTGACAGATATGAAGTACGCATCGCTCTCGTTTGCCACGGCTTTAGCCAGCATGGTCTTCCCGGTGCCCGGGGGCCCGTAGAGGAGTATGCCCTTGGGTGGATCTATGCCCAGCCGGTCGAAAAGCTCCGGGTGCTTCAGCGGTAGCTCGATCATCTCCCTGACCTTGGTTATGGCGTTCTTCAGCCCGCCGACATCCTCGTAGCAGACAGATGGCACCGGGCGCTCTGAAATCTCAACTGCCTGGGGCAGAAGCTCGATCTCGGTCGCATCAGTTATCTTGACAAGCCCCGGGGGATTCGTGGAGACGACCCTGAGCTTGATCTCTCCCAGGCCGAACGCCTGCGCTCCCAGGAAACCCCGGAATATCTCCTCGAACATCGTCTCTCTGCCGAATGTATCTGATGGTGGTCTTCGAACACTTGTGGTCGAGATTATGTCGCCCTTGCACACCGGCCTCCCCTGGAAGACCTTGGTGAGCACCTCGCTCGGAGCGAAGATCTGCATGCCCTTCGTCACGGGGGCGAGGGTCACATGCTTCGCCTCTGACCACTCCGCCTTCTTCACCTCAACATACTGACCTATGCTCGATCCGGCGTTCGATCTGATCAGGCCATCCATGCGTATGATGTCCAGCCCCTGGTCTGAGCTGTAAGCGCTCACGACCAGCGCAGCGGTTCTCCTGTCGCCTGTGATCTCGATGACATCAAGCGGGCGCACGCCCATTCTCTTCATATACTCATCGCTGACCCTGGCTATGCCCTTTCCCACATCCCTCTGATCTGCCTCTGCAACCTTCAGCCGCACAGATTCGCTCATAGTCCAAAACCATCCCCTGAATGCGGTAGCGTTCCCGATTTCCGACCCCAGCTAGCTCCAATCCCCCACGGAGATATGGTAGATTGATTCTTAAAAGTTTGCCTCCTGCCCCCAAAGGCCACTATCCCGAGATTATGCCATCTGTGCACGCATGGATTGTAAACACGTATGATTAAGGCGCATGCGACCACGGATTCATCCGGTGTTGTGCAAGTGCCTGCTGATTCCTGGCAGCACATCAGCTATTCAAGCGCCAAACCGATAAGGGGACGTCATCTGGTGAGCGTATCGATCCGGCAGGAACCTCCACAGGGCTGAGAGAAGCATTATATCCCTCCCTGGAGAAGAAGCGAGCATGCTGAAGAGGAGACATGTGCTCTCCATGAAGGACTTCTCCAGGGAGGAGATCGACGAGATCCTGGAGACCGCGGAGTCGCTCGAGCCGTACGCGCGCGGAAAGGGATCTGACATTCTCGATGGGAAGATCCTCGCGCTGATGTTCTTCGAGCCGTCCACGCGCACCAGAATGTCATTCGAGACTGCGATGAAGCGGCTCGGCGGCAGGACAATAAACCTGGGCTCGGCTGAGGCGAGCTCCATAGCCAAGGGCGAGTCGCTCGCAGATACGATACGGGTCGTCGGTGGATACGCGGATGCCATAGTTATAAGGCATCCGAAGGAGGGATCGGCACGGCTCGCCGCAGAGTTCTCGCCAGTTCCGGTCCTGAACGCCGGTGACGGTGCAGGCCACCATCCAACGCAGACGCTTCTCGATCTGTATACAATAAAAAAAGAGAGCCATCTCGACGATCTCTCAATCGCGCTCGTCGGGGATCTGAAGTACGGCAGGACAGTTCACTCTCTCGCATACGCGCTCTCCCTCTACGGAGCTGACATATACCTGGTATCACCCCCAACTCTGAGAATGCCTGAACAGATAATCGGGGATCTCTCAAGAATGGGCACGAGGGTGACAGAGGTCTCTGATCTGAGAGAGGTCATAGAAGAGGTCGATGTGCTCTACATTACAAGAATCCAGCGGGAGCGCTTTCCGGATCCAGTGGAGTACAACAGGGTGGCGAGGAGCTACAGCATAACCACAAGGGACCTGGAGGGCGCAAAGCCGGAGCTCAGGATAATGCATCCACTCCCCAGAGTTGATGAGATATCCCCGTCTATAGATGAGACAGAACATGCGGTCTACTTCAGGCAGTCCTTCTACGGCGTGCCTGTGAGAATGGCCCTGCTCAAGATGATCCTGGAGGATTGAACAATGGCGGAGAGAGAGCTCAAGGTCCGCCCCATCAGGTCTGGAACCGTCATAGACCACATACAGGCAGGTCAGGCGCTGAATGTGCTCAAGATTCTCGGCATCTCCGGGACAACTGATGCGACAGTCAGCGTGATAATGAATGTCGGCAGCAGAAAGCTGGGCAAGAAGGATATAGTGAAGGTCGAGGACAGAGAGCTGAGGGAGGATGAGGTCAACAAGATAGCCCTCATAGCTCCGGGCGCGACTATAAACATAGTCAGGGATTACGCGGTTGTGGAGAAATACGCTGTCGATCTACCGGATGTGATAGTGGGAGTTGTGCGCTGCCAGAACCCGAGCTGCATATCAAACACCAATGAGCCGATAAAGCCGAAGATGCTGGTGAAGGGGAAGAACCCGGTCGTTCTGCGGTGCTTCTACTGCGATCAGCCTCTGACAGAGAGGATCGCGGATTACCTGCTTTGAGTCAGCTGGATCCACCGGTGGTATGGATCCACTGATTGCAGCCGTGTGGCCTTTCAGGGATAGGCATTCAGTGGCATGCGACCGCCTGAAAGAGGATGCTGTCGGAGATCATGGGTAGCGACCTATCAGTGCACAGGCGACGATCGCTCTTATGTGTTCAGCAGCTTGAAAGACATGCAAGCTTGTTGCTGAATCCACTCATTCGCTCGCCACGAGCGCATAGCACGAGTGGCGCCTCTTCGGGCAAGTTATCAGATGGATAAGAGCGGAGACGATCATGAGCAGATGCAGACCTGAGCAGCATGATGCCTGTCCCTGCAGCTCGATCGATAGATTAATATGACACCTCTGCAACGAGAAGAAACAGGCAGCCCGGTGGTGTAGCGGTCAATCACGGGAGGCTCTGGACCTCCTTACCTAGGTTCGAATCCTGGCCGGGCTACCATTATCATCACCGCCTATACAGGACAGTTCTTCTTTGGTCTCGAATTGTATCGTCAGCACTCCTGCTATCTCCTGGGCTTACCGATGCGTCTCTCGAAAACTATTTTTAATCTCGGCGATCACAGCCTTTTGTGATCTTCAGAGCATATGATGTTAGGGGCATCTACGGAGATGAGCTGACAGAGGACGTTGCGATGCGCGTCGGTGCCGCTTTTGGCACCTATCTCTCAGGCGGGGCGATATCTCTGGGCCGGGATACCAGGACCAGCGGCCCCTCGCTGGAGGGTGCGTTTCTCAGGGGCGTTCTCGGGACAGGCGTGGATGTTCACAGTTACGGCGTGATACCAATACCGATTCTGGGATACGTGACCATGAGGAGTGGGAGAAGAGCTGCAGCATACATATCTGCTTCTCACAACCCACCTGAGTACAACGGCATACGCTTCCGAACCGGCGATGGCTATGGCATGCTTTACAGAGAGGCCGGAATTGTGGATATATACACAGGAGGCGGGTTCAGGTCTGGAAATGGAAGCCTGACCGTGGAGGACGCTGACAGGGCAATTATCGAGTACGGAGATTATGCTGCAGAGAAGGTCGAGATAACCAGAGATCTCAGAGTCGTGCTCGACACGGGCAACGGATCTGCATGCGGCATCTCTCCTGTATACACCAGAGCCGGAATCGATGTGGAGCTCCTGAATGCGACCATGGACGGAAGGTTTCCGGGGAGAGGGCCCGCGCCAACAGCAGAATCACTTCGAGACGCTGCTGCGAAGGTTATCAGCACAGGCGCGGACTTCGGAGTGGGGTTTGATCCAGATGCAGACCGCGGGATGGTGATCGATGATAGAGGGAGAGTTCTGCCCCCTGAAAAGATAGCGATAATAATCGCGAGAAGGCGTTACAAACCAGGAGATCTGGTCATTGCAGGCTTCGATTGCTCCATGATACTGGAGAGGGAGCTCGAGCGCTACGGGATAAAGGTGCAGCGTGAGAGGGTTGGTGATGTATTTGTGGCCAACAGGGTCAAGAACTCGGGGGCGGTTCTCGGCGTCGAGAGAAGCGGTCATTTCTTCATTCCCGAGTTTCAGTACTCCGACGATCCATTCGCCATGAGCCTGGCGCTTGCCGAGATCGTGGCCGTGGAGCGGCTCTCTCATATGGCTGACGAGATACCTGATTATCCATACATCCAGAAGAGCATAAGGCTGAAGGATATCGCTGATGCACCGGCTCTGATGAGGAGACTCCTGGAGAGGCTCTCGGATCTCGAGCCCGACACCACCGATGGCATAAAGGTGATGGGGGAGGGTCACACCGTTCTCATAAGACCATCGAACACCGAGCCGCTGATCCGGATCTACGTGGAGAGCGTGAAGGATGACGTGAAGGAGATAGCGGGCATGTATGAGAACATGATCCTGAGCGCAATGAGGAGCGGGAATTGAAGAGAGACGATGTTTGTGTGCTTATACCCACGCTCAACGAGGCGGGGTCCATCAGGGGAGTCATAGAGGACTTCCGACGCATGGGCTTCCAGGATATCCTCGTGATCGACGGGCACAGCACAGATGGCACCCCTGATCTGGCGAGGGAAGCCGGCGCGAGGGTGATCGTCCAGAGCGGATCCGGGAAGGGGCAGGCCCTCCTCGAGGCCTTCGGGCTTATAGACAAGGAGTACATCGTGCTCATAGATGGCGATGGCACGTATCTGCCGTCAGAGGTTGACAGGCTTCTGGATCCACTCATGAGGGGCAGAGCTGATCACGTCATAGGTAACAGGTTCTCCAATCTGAGGGGCGGATCGCTGAAGCGTTTGAACCTGGTGGGGAACTGGCTCATCAACCTGCTATTCGGGATAATCTATGGGGTGAGGCTCAGGGACATACTCTCCGGATACAGGGCGTTCACCAGATCGGGTATCTCCAGCCTGGATCTCTCAATGACAGGCTTCGAGATCGAGTCGGAGATAACGATAGAGAGCCTGAAGAAGGGCCTCCGGATCGTGGAGGTACCGATAACGTACCTGCCGAGAGCAGGTGGAACCAGGACCAAGCTCAGCCCGCTCCGAGACGGCCCGAAGATCATGCTAACGATCTACAGGCTCGCCAAGACACAGAATCCTCTCTTCTACTTCGGGCTGATGGGTGCTATCTTTGGATCTGTCGGATTTATGCTCGGTCTATACGTCGTGAGGGACTGGCTCAACGGAAGGGTGGAGCACATACCTCTGACGATCCTGACCGCTATACTGATCATCGTCGGGTTCCAGCTGTTCCTCATGGGCATCCAGGGAGACATGATGGCCACAATGCACAGAGAGGTGATGAGGGAGCTCTACAGAAAGAGGCGTTAGGGATACAAAATGCATTTGAAGATGCTTCTCCTCATCGGGCTTCTAATCGATTCCTCCCTTGCGCTTCAGGCGCCCGACTTCTCCATCATTATCGGGAATGCAACCGTTCGGGGAAACGAGGGGTCAGGGGTGCTGACCACAGAGGCGCACTGCTTGATGTTCAACCTCTTCTGGCTGAGGGATGCTGGCGTCGGGCCTGAGAAATACCTTGATGCAATCCAAGAGCTGTACACCGGCAACGGTCTTGTGGTTGGATCCGTGAGCCGCTACAGCTCCCGCATCAGAGATATTGAGGTGAGCTTTCTTGATATCAACTACAGCTTCGCGGGATGCAGCACTAGGAAGACCTTTGCAGTGTGGTACTCTCCCGCCACGGATCGCACATACATCGCCTCGATGAAGTCGTGCTCCGGCGATACCCGGATACTGTTTGACATTCTGAGAACAATCTCAGAGACCGACAGATCCACGACTCTGGTTAAAAGAGGGAGGCGCAATGACACGTGGTCGCTCCTCCTCTCAGATCTGCTCTCGAGCTGGAGGTACGCAGACCCATCACACCTGACCGGCGGTCAGTTTCTGATACACACGAATCACACGGTATCTGAGAGAGGGCTTCTATCATACGATGGCATTGATGTTTCATTTCCTCAGGATCTGTTCCTGAGACCTGCTGCTGTCTTTTATCTCCTGAAGGGTGCTGGATACACCCCTGTTATCATGCAGAGGCATGGCAGCATATGGGTCGCTGTGAAGGACGGTGATGAATGGCAGGCGATCTCGCTCAACCCTCTTAACCCCGACAGGGCAGTGGGGGCGCAGGTCTTTGAGGATGAATGGTATACTGGAATTGTGTACAGAGATCCTGAGGAGCTTGCAGCGGCCAACTCGATCAATCTCAGTGTGCCTGTTGATTATATCGTGAGGAGATGTGAGCCATCCAGATATGTTCACCTGGAGATGGACAACAGCACAGACCGCAGAGACCTGGAGAGGCTTCTCGAGGAGCACATCTACATCCCACGATACCGTGAGAGCGTGTTTGATTGCTCCAACGCATCGCAGGTCTGCTGGTCTTTTCTGAAAGGAATGGGCTACGACGCGTATCTGATGGTTGGGGCGAAGGATCATCCGCTCGGCGAGCACATGTGGGTTGTGGTCAGAACGGAGGATGGATACACAGCGATAGAGTCCGCAGTGGTGGATAGCGCGCAGAACTTCGTGAACCTCGGATCGATCAGGAGCGACGCAGCCTATTACAGAGGGGTGATGTACAACTCGAGCGTCCACTACTCGCTTCTGAACCCTGAGGAGGGCATGTGGCTGGAGCCAGGGGATGAACGGCTCAGGTCGTGGATGCGCATCAAGGCCGTGAGATAGAACTCGTGCTCTTATATGCTTAGCAGCCTGAGGGCATGCAATCTGGTTGCTTGAGGCACCCTTTCACCATCCAGGAACGGATAGATGGCCAGTGTTTCTTCTGCAGGTTATCAGATGGATGAGCTCGAGAACTTATATCGGAACAGCCAGCATCTGGGAGGGCACAACTTGCTGGAAGCCATGAGCCTGAGTGATCCACATGACGAGATGGATTGCTGACGCAGTTTTGTACGACCTCAACCGGTGTGATGCCCAGCCTGCTCTCGTCTCGCAGCCCAATCTCCATCAATCCACATTCTCATTGCGCCCGATTTTCATGCACATCTCACCATATTTGTTCTGAGGTGGAACATCTGTGATCTTCTACCTCCAGATTGGTGAACTACACAATGTTAATTAAAAAATATAATGTATTTCGAATTTTGCCTGTGTATCGCATCCTTTTCAAACGTTTATATGCATGCACGATGAGAGAAAGTTAAGTATGATGAATGCAAACAATCAATGCGGAGGAATATCATGGCTAGGATACTGGTCGCGTACTACTCCCGCACGGGCAACACGGAAAAGATGGCCAGAGCTGTGGCGGAGGGGGCGAAGGATGCTGGAGCAGAGGTTGCTCTCAAGAGGGTAGAGGATGTGCAGCTCGATGATCTCAAATCGGCCGACGGAATAGTGATCGGCTCGCCCACATACTACGGGCTGATGGCGGCAGAGGTCAAGCAGCTCTTCGACAGAAGCGCGAAGGTTAGGGGGAAGCTGGAGAACAAGATCGGTGCTGCCTTCACCTCGTCTGCAAGCATCGAGGGGGGAAATCAGACGACGATCCTCTCCATAATTCAGGCGATGATGATACACGGGATGGTAGTTGCAGGGGATCCGATGGAGACCGGAGGGCATTACGGCGCCATAGCAATTGGATCTCCTGATGATAATTCTCTGAACACATGCAGAAAGCTTGGCGAGAGGGTCGCAAAGCTGGCTGAGAGGATATGGAGATGAGAAACGCGATGATCTCGATGACTCTGGATCTCTGATGGACGTGTCCGATTAAGGATTGCGTGTCTCTGATCAAAAGCAGCAAGGTTCAATTTCTGGCTTCTGCTCCTTATTCGGAGAAACCCCTGGTACATCGCAACATAGATCTCAGGAGGATGCGCTGCATAGAATCATGATAGAGGATACCGCAGAGAAGATCAGGAGCATGGAGATAAGGGGCGCAGGGCTCATCGCACGTGCCGCAGCTGCTGCGCTGAGGGATTTTGCTCTGACCCTCGACGTCTCGAGTCTGGATGAGTTCGACAGGGAACTGAAGAATGCTGCGGATACGCTTCTAAGAACCAGGCCAACGGCCGTCTCCCTATCGAATGCCGTTAGGATGGTGGTGAGGTACCGTTCTGCTGATCTCGAGTCTGCCAGGAGAGAGATCGTGGCAAATGCTGAGCGCTTCATAGAGAGATCCCTGAAGGCTGTGGAGAGGATCGGTGAGATCGGAAGCAGGAGGGTCAGGGATGGGGATGTGATACTGACTCACTGCAACTCAAGCGCTGCTCTGGCGGTCATAGAGCGCGCTCACACGGATGGAAAGAGCATAAGAATCATAGCCACCGAGTCCAGGCCCAGGTATCAGGGGCATCTGACCATAAAAAGGCTTGATGAGGTCGGCATTCCAACAGAGCTGATTGTGGATTCTGCAGTCAGAAGCGTCATCGAGGATGTGGATCTTGTTGTTGTCGGCGCTGATGTGATAACTGCCAACGGCTCGCTCGTCAACAAGATAGGGACATCACAGATCGCTCTCTGCGCACATGAGGCCAGGAAGCCGTTCATGGTGGCAGCAGAGACTTACAAGTTCAGCCCGGACACTCTCATGGGGGAGCTTGTCGAGATCGAGGAGCGGGGACCTGAGGAGGTTCTGGATGACTACATGAGGTACAAACATCTCCGGGTGAGAAATCCTGCCTTCGATGTGACACCACATCAGTACATAGATGTGATATGCACCGAGGTCGGAGCCATACCGCCCGAGATGAGCTACATAATAATAAAGGAGTGGCTCGGCTGGGAGATGGGTGCATGAGTTCTCCGGCCTGATGATACGAGGCCTGTTGGACCGCATAATGCCGGATCGCGATCTGTTGTGGCGATAACAGAATCAGCAATAAACAGACGCTCTTATGTATTCATCAACTTGGAGGCATGGGGGGAGTCTGCTGAATGCACTCACCCCTCGCAAGGCCTTCGACGCAGTCGAAGATAAGTCGAAACGAGTGCATAGCACGGCTGCTGCCTCTTCGGGCAGGTCATCAGATGGATAAGAGTGTAAACAGAATGCGCATGCACAGGAAAAGAGGTGTGCTGTGATGGGCCACCGGCACCTCCTTGTGGACACACTGCAGAGCTTGACACCTGACGATCCCGGGATCAGCATGATGGATGTCGAGCGCCTTTACGGCATACCCGCTGAGAGGATAATATTTCTCAGCAGGAATGAGAACCCGTACGGCCCGTCTCCCGAGGTCGTCAGGGCCGTGAGCTCCGCGGATCTGAGAAGGTATCCGTCGCAGGATGAGTTTCTGAGCGCTGCTGCGGAGTACCTTGGCGTTTCAGAGGATCTCGTGATCGCAGGGGCAGGGCTTGATGGCATAATTGACACTGTGTCGAGGCTCTTCCTGGAGAGGGGCCGGTCGGTGTTCATACCTGTGCCGACATACACCTACTACGAGCTCGCAGCGAGGCTCTGCGGCGCAAAGCCCGTGCTCGGCCGCAATCTGAGGGAGATTCCAAAGGATACATCACTCACATTCATCTGCTCACCGAACAACCCCACAGGAGGGTTGATAGATGATGAGCTGCTCCGGGAGGTTCTGGAGGGCACAGACTCCATGGTCTTTCTGGATGAGGCTTACGCCGAGTTCGCGGGTGTGGGCCATGCGGAGTGGGTCGAGAGGTACGAGAACCTCATCGTTGGAAGGACTTTGTCAAAGGCATTCGGCCTCGCAGGGCTCAGGATAGGGTATGCGGTCGCGCCAGAGTGGGTGGTGGAGCAGTACACCAGGGCTGCGCCGGTTTTCGGCATAAGCGCTCCTGCGATAGCTGGCGGCGTGGCAGCTCTGAGAGATACAGACCACATGCGGAGGATCGTCGAGAAGATCGTGGCTGAGAGGGAAAGGGTCGCTCGATATTTGAGGGCGTCCCCATCGCATGCAAATTTCCTGTATGTGGAGACCGAGAGGAATTCCAGCGCGCTAGTTGAGGATCTTCTGAAAGAAGGAATATCTGTAAAGGACTGCTCGGGAATACCTGGCTCTGACAACCACCACATAAGGGTCACCATGGGAACGCCGGAGCAGAACGATGCATTCCTGGAAGCTTACAGAAGGGTGGAGGGGTCACGCAGTTCGCGATGATCTCGGGAGCAGACTCAGGAGAGGGAGTACTCCCGGCGCATCACGGATCACGCAATGGTTGTGTACACCATATCTTTGAGATACGTCGCATGCGACCTCCTGGGATTCATGCGGCGTTATACCAGTGCACGCTGATTCCTGCGAGCCCATTCAGTTATTCGAGCCCACAACATGATCTCTAACCTGAACAAGAATAAAGAGAATCGAACTGTTGGAATCGAAACGCGAAAATACTACAGACTGGAACATTAATATGGAATTTGGGATAGAACCTAACAACACGAGATTCAAACGGTGGTTTTATATAGCAGATTGGATGATAGGGATTTTCAGGAGGGAATAAGGTTACTCAGTTGATATGTTGGGCAGACTGGCTTATTTATTAAGTGAGCGCGATACAATAAGATTGTGTAATGTTCGGTTTCGAATTATATGTTATCAGTTGTTAGTATCATATATTAAATGCTTGGGTGGTTGACATATGATCCAGTTTTGTAATTTACTACTTTTGGTGTTAGTTTTTAAGTGTTTGACAACTTCGAGCTCGTGCAAGCCGGTTGGTGTATGTGCACATCCATTCACAAGAAGCGCACGGCCGGATCAACATCACCGCATGCAATTTATTATATATATGATATTACTACTTATATTTTTTATATACGCATATCCTTTTATGACACATGGTCAGGAACCGTACGAAATCGAGTGCTGCGATGATATTTGTTGGAACAGTTATTATGATAATACCAAAAATACTTATAATTATACGATAGATCTTCAGGAAATACGCAGAGGAGAAGTTTGCATTAAGTTGAATGTAACGGAAGATATCAATGATTTCACGTTTGGATGGTGGAAGGAAGATGCACCATTTACATATATGAAATTCTACAAAAATAATGTTTTCCAGTGTGAGTTTATAGGTACGGAGTGGCAATTAAAAAATTATACTGTTAGACGAGGTGACGAACTAAAATGGGTATTTGGCATTATGTCTACCATACCCAAAGGTCGTGCAGTAGTCGGACTGCCTCTCCAGTCTCGATGTCCATTTTTGGACATAATCGTCTCAGATAATACACACTGTGTAAATCAAACTAACTTGAGAGCTGAAATCTCTAATATAAACGATGCAACATATCAATGGTCTGTGAATGGTAATGGTATTGTAAGTGGCCAAGGCACTCCGAGCATAATATGGAATGCTGGAGATAATGATACGAATCTCCAAGTCGATGTTTTGAGATCGAATGGTGCAAGATGTTCGTATAGAAAAGTTATTCCTGTAAACAGAGCTTGTGTATATTTGAATTGCCGTGATAATATAAATGGTTATGTCAAAAACAATACGCAGATTTATCTGCTTCCTGGCGGCTGCAGGTATGATGGTGACGTAAAAATAGAGGGTGTACATGATCTCTCTATTAAGTCCGCTGTTGCAGATAGTAAGCCGGAAATATTCGGGAGAATTGAGCTCGGCAACTCCTCGCGAATCCTAATAAGCGGGGTTACAATTAGGACGCCGGAATCTTCAGGAAGTGATCATTATACCAAGGCAATTTGTACAGACAAATTAAACGACAGTATTATCTCGGATAATATTATTTATTCATCGGATGGGTTTATATTTTTTAATGACTCATTTAGAAATACAGTTGAACGCAATATTATTTATTCAAACACAATAAATTGCTTAATAGGTGTTCAATTCAGCCAAAATATAAATATAAGTGGTACTAATAGAATTTACAACAATAGCAATCTGTATAGAATAGTCGAAAGAAATAGAAGTGGTATCAATAGTTGTATTATCAACCAATCGCGTAGTTGCTACAGCTGTACAGCAGCAGATATACGATCAACCACGACAAATGTGTGGGGGATTTTAAATGGATGCGATGTATGTAGATAATACGCATATTTACTCAAAAATTATTATATATGTGTTGTTGATACTACTGATGGTCTCTCCAGTAGCTTTGTCACTGCGTTATACTGCAGAAGAGACAAAAGAATTGGATCGAATTGTTTATGGCATATCTGAGCAAAAATCCGCTGTTAAGGCAGTTCCTGCTGCAAGCCCATCAATCTCTATATCTTCAGGAACGACAGCAAGAACGATCGAAAGGCAGTACTATCAAGCAGGTGATCCAATTAAAATAAACAAAGTTGTATATCTATGTCCGGGAAGAAGATTTTATAGCGATGATGGTTATTATCCTGGGGATACCTTAGTTGTATTTACTGAGTTAATACCTGCTACGTCCGACGAGATAAAAGGGTTGTGGATCCACGAGAATATTGATAGGGGTTTGTATGTACAAAATATATCCAGGATTTATGAGGTGTTAACGGGGGGTGACCTCAGTATATGTCAAAATAGCGCCTCTGATGGAATCTTTGAGATCAATGAGACTGATTATGAAAATAGTTTCAAATTTTCATATGACCCAAAAAAGCATCTGATAACATTTGGAGACCTGCGGCTCCAGAAACCATCAAGACTTTTATACTGGTACGCCGTTAAGCCCAATGATACAAGGAAGTACAACATCAAGACCACACTCAGGTTTTATGATGTTTCGTTTGCTGATATGGATTACAGTACAGAAATCGATATAAATCCACCAGAACCGCTATTTGAAGTTGGTGCAAACATCAATCAAAAAGACATCTCCAAAAACGATATTGTTAGAATAATATATGATATATCTTATTTGGGTGGTATGGGTAATAGGACCCAAAATATTACAGTAGTCTTTGAAGATACAGATTACTGTGAGTATGTGGATCAAAATAAGTTTGAAAATGTTTCGTTGGATCACAATGAAGTAATAAATATAGAGGAATATTTGAAATTCAACAAAAGTGGAATGTTCTCACTGCCAGCTATTACGATAATATCAGATGATTATCTTTTTAAAAAACGATTCCATTTTAAAGATGACGAGATTGTAGTAAAAGATTTTTGGGAAAGATGGGGCAACCATATATTATTAGCTCTTAGTATATTTGGTATAATTCTAGGTCCGATTTACGGTGCAATTAAAGATGAACTCTGGAAAACAAGAGTTAAATATATTATTATATTTATTTTATTAATGGTGTTAATATTGATGGTGATTATAGTAAAACACACGTAAATCGAATACGTTCGATGGAAATATAATTATAATTTTTCTATGTTCAAATCACAGGCGAAAACAATAAAGAGGTGGTTGTGAATACGCTGATTTTGTTGTCGAAACATATCGTGGGTGGGGATGTTGAACGGGAAAAACAAACAGCTGACCCTTACGGGTGTTGTTGTCTCCGCGATGCCCAAGGTGCGCACCACAGATGGGCATCTGCTCGACTGGGACAGGAACGCGATAGTGAAGCAGCTTCTCAAGGAGACCAAGCTATCTGAGAATTTTTATAAAATGCCCGCCATAACTGAGGATGAGGCAAAAGAGATCGCGAAGGAGGTGGAGCGCAGGATACGATGGATGAACGTCCGCTACCTCTCAGGGCCCCTCGTCAGGGAGATCGTGAACGTGGTTCTTCTCGAGAGGCATCATCCCGAGTGGCGCAACATATGCACAAGAATAGGCACACCCGTGTACGATGCTCACCTCATCGATATAGGCACAGGGTTCGAGTCGAGGGAGAACGCGAACCTTCAGGACAACGCGGAGACGTCGCACAAGAAGAAGGCAGACAAGATCAGCAAGGAGCAGTACCTCCTGCTTCTTCCCCCGCACCTCTCAGATCACCACATCTCCGGGGACCTCCACATCCACGATCTGGAATACTTCGGCACACGTCCGTTCTGCCAAGATCATGATCTCAGGTACTTCTTCTACTACGGATTGATGCCTGACGGGCGCGGGACCAAGGCATCCGTCGCGGGTCCTGCCAAGAAGCCTGAGGTGGCGATACTCCATGCGGTAAAGGCGCTTGGCAGCGCGCAGACGAACTTCGCAGGAGGGCAGGGCTTCTACAACTTCCTGACATTTGTGGCACCGTATCTGGAGGGGTTGAGCTACACGGATATCAAGCAGCTCATGCAGATGTTCGTCTACGAGATGACCCAGATGATGGTCGCGCGGGGCGGGCAGCTAGTCTTCTCCTCAGTCCAGCTCACGCCTGGCGTGCCCACGATCTGGAAGGACAAACCTGCTGTCTATAAAGGAAGGATATGGAACGGGGAGCAGGCGCCCCTCAGAACATACGGCGAGTTCGAGAGGGAGGTGAGGCTCGCATTCAAGGCGCTGATGGAGGTCATGCTGGAGGGCGATTACTGGGGAAAGCCGTTCAATTTCCCGAAGCCGGAGATAAGCATCGAGCCTGATTTCATGAAGGAGGACGAGGAGTTCAACCGTGCACATCCGGATCTGCCGACTTACAGAGATCTGTACATGCTTGCCTTCAAGCTTGCTGCAAAGTACGGCGCGCCATACTTCGACAACCAGCTCCCAGAGTACAGAGGTGCTGGAAAGGGGATATCGTGCTACCAGTGCTGTGCGTATCAGTTCTCCTCCACCTTCCAGAACGACACCGAGTTTGAGGACAAGCTCTACTTCAAGGACGGAAAACACTTCTCGATGGGTTCGTGGCAGGTCGTCTCGCTGAACTGCCCGAGGGCTGCCTACAGGGCGCGCGGGGAGGACGAGCTGCTCTTCGAGTATCTAAAAGAGCTGATGGATGTCTCAGTGGAGATCTTCAAAGTGAAAAGAGAATGGATGAACAAGATCATAGCAAACGGACGGATGCCGTTTGCCACCCAGCGGCCCAGGGACCCGGTCACCGGAGAGAAGGGCGCGATGGCTGTGGATCTTGAGAAACTCGTCTACACAATAGGCGTCGTGGGTATAAACGAGATGGTCCAGTTCCACACAGGTAAACAGATGCATGAATCGAGGGATGCATGGCGGTTTGCTGTCAGGGCGATGACCGAGATGCAGCTTTATGTTAAAAAGCTGAGCAGGGACCACGGGATGACCATCGCGCTTGCGAGGACTCCAGCCGAGACCACTGCGCAGCGCTTTGCGGTCTCGGATCTGCTGCATGACGAGTACAGGGAGTGCGCAAGGCGTGTTGTGAAGGGTGATCTCAGGACAGCGCTGGAGAACCTTCACAGGACAAGGGATCTGCCGGTCTACTACACAAACGGCACCCATGTGTGCGTGAACGCAGACATCCCCATAATGGAGCGGGCCATGCTGGAGCATGTCTTCTTCCCGATAGTGGATGGGGGCAACATCTTTCACATCTTTCTGGGAGAGAACGATCCGGATCCAGAGTCGCTGATGAGCTTCGGGATGAACCTCGCGAAGAGCACTCAGATCGGGTACTTCGCGTTCACCAGGGATATGACCGTGTGCCTGAGCTGCTGCGCAATATCTCCGGGTCTCCAGGAGATGTGCCCGCGCTGCGGCTCTGCTGAGGTGGATCACATAAGCAGGATAACAGGATACCTGCAGGCTGTCAGCGGCTGGAACGCCGCGAAGCAGCAGGAGCTCAGGGACAGGAAGAGATACAGGGACCTCAGCTGATCAGCCTGCTCTCACACCATTCTCAGTGCAGCATGCTGCATTCGCATTTATTGCAAAAGCTGCTGACGAAAGGTATATATCATATCTGCCTACTCCACGATTACTGGCCGATAAAAGGCAAATTGGAGGATTTCGTAATGCCTGCAGTAGTTAACAGAGAGGAATGTGTGAGCTGTGGAACCTGTGTGGAGGAGTGCCCGGAGGAGGCTATCAAACTCGATGATGAGGAGATAGCAGTGGTCGACCCGGAGAAGTGCACAGAGTGCGGCACATGCGTAGAGGCCTGCCCATCTGAGGCAATACACATTGAGTGAGAATCTCTCCGCTTTTTTTATTTGTTCGCTCTCATTGTTTGGCAGGTGCAGGTTGCGCAATCCGGCTGCTGGAAGCACTCATTCGTTCTACAGAAGCGCATGCCAAAGCCGATGCCTTTACCATCGCATGCGGGGTTCACAGGCAATTTATCAATAAGAGCTTATCTGTTTCAGGTTACAGACACCATCCGACCTCATGCGGTGGGTTATCTGAAGACAGAGTGCATGCCGGCTCTGAATTGGATGCATGCGTCATCGGTTAAGATCGACATGTGTAGAATTGGACTTAATGGTCTTATCTCGCCTCAGTACTGCTATCAGGACTCAAGCCCACAAGCGGTCGATTTGAATCAAACTCTCCACTATGGGGAGATCTCAATTTGTCAAATTCCATGGTCAATATATTTTCAGAAAATCCTTAACCGATGACAAATGGAATTGGATGCATCCAGAAATTCGGGCGATCCACATCGTTCCGAGCTTCAGGGAGAGATCGCAGCCCTGCATGAGATCTCTCCTTCTGTAAGCACACAATCAGGGCATGCACTGGGAGCATCCTGAATAGGATCCTCAAAATCCAGCTCTTTGGTATAAAGCCTGTTTGATAAACGCATGCGGCAGCATTCGCAGATACCCGAACAGGAGGTTGATAGGGATCCTCTGAAAATAGGTTGCTGAGCTCTCAGGATCAGTAGAACATCCTGAGAGACTCGTCGGTCTTCTCCTCCTCACCCATAACCTTCTTCACGGCCTGTCTGAAGTCATCCATGTTGACCACAGTGGCCTCTCGCCGTATCGCGTTCATTCCGGCCTCGACAGCAATGGCCTTCAGCTCAGCGCCGCTCGCTCCATCCGTCTGCTTCGCTATGGCTGAGAGATCGACATCATCGGCCTTCTTCATCTTTCTCGTATGGATCTCAAGTATCTTCAGCCTCGCGACCTCATTGGGCATTGGTATCTCTATGATCCTGTCGAATCTGCCAGGCCGGAGGAGAGCTGGATCCAGGATGTCTATCCTGTTTGTTGCAGCGATTATCTTGACATCCCCTCTCTCCCGGAAGCCGTCCATCTCGGCCAGGAGCTGCATCATGGTTCTGTTGACCTCTGCGCTGCCTGTTGTGCCGTCGTGCGTCCTGATGCTTCCCACAGCGTCTATCTCATCGATGAAGACTATTGATGGTGCCTTCTCCCTTGCCATCTGGAATATGTCCCTCACCAGCTGTGCGCCCTCTCCGATGAACTTGTGGACCAGCTCGCTTCCCGACATGTGTATGAACGTTGCCCTGGCATGGTGCGCAACAGCCTTGGCAAGGAGTGTCTTGCCGGTGCCCGGGAGCCCGTAGAGGAGCACCCCCCTGGGCGGCTCTATTCCTATGTTGCTGAAGAGCTCCGGCCTTGTCAGCGGAAGCTCAACGGTCTCGCGTATCTCCTGTATCTGAGCGTCGAGACCTCCAACATCATCATACGTCACATTCGGAGCCTCTATCAGCTCCATTGTCTTCGCCCTGACATCCACAGATCTCTCCAGGAGTCTCACTATCGTCAGGGAGTTGTTTATTGCAACCCTGCTGTTCGGCTGCAGCTTCTCCATTATCTCCGGAGGAGCTGTGGTTATGAACTCCTGGTTGTTCCCATGCTGTCTGAGCATGACGTAGTCGTCGCCCACCTCTATCACTGTGGCCAGAAACAGCGGCATGCGCCTCAGCAGAGCGTTCTCCTTCTTAAGACGCTCAAGCTCGCGCAGATACTTCTTGTTGGATATGAGAGACTCGAAGAGCTTCGCTCTGGCCTCCTCGCGCTCCATGCGGAGGGCCTCGGCCTCCTCAGCCAGTGCCCTGTTCTCCCTCTCGAGCGCTGCGATCCTCTTGGTGAACGACTCGATCAGGCTTTCCTGATCCGTCATAGCTGACGATTCACTCATGGTTGCATCTTCGATCTTCAACGATATAAACTCATGCATCCACGCTCGGGAGGCGCCCATAAATTTCGCATTCGACGCGGCTACACCGAACATGCTCGATACGTTGAGCTAAAATGCCCTCCTGAGAGATTTCTGGATGAACGACTATGCCCGATGATAGCGGCTTCACTTGATCTGTACCTCAAGCACGCGCACGATATTTAGCAAATACGCTACACCCTTCGCTCTCATTCCAGGCCGAAAACAGGGAAAATCCCCGGCTTTGACCAGCTCTCGACTGCGTGGAGCGTTCGACAGGTGTCATAGTTCTCCATTCCTGCGGGCTGGAGGCGCATCGTTCAGGATTTCATGCGACGACTGATGCAGCCATAGTTATATGTGCATTCAGGATCCATGCTTCCTGGATGGCAGAGCATCTTGCTGAGATGGCCGGGGCTCTGGTGAGGATCAGGGATGGGGTACCTGAGGTCCTGACCGATCCCCAGATCAGGTTCTGCCCTCTCAGGAGGGATCTGTACGGGATCCATGAGGAGAGCCGTGAAACCGTGGAGAAGGTGATTCGCAGCCACATCATGGATCTCGGCATGTACAGCTCGCAGCGGGTTCTTGAGCTTGCAGAGGATCCGGTGAGCTTCGGCGCATCGGAGATCCTCATGGACGGGATGGCCGAGGGTCTGGTGGACGCGGCTGTTGTTGTCTGCGACGGCGCCGGCACAGCTATCGTAACCAGGCCGGATGTGCTGCAGGCTGTCGGAGCACACATGACAGGGCTCATCAAGACTGAGCCAATAAAGGCGATCCAGGATGGCCTGGAGCAGCGTGGATGCATCCTCATCGATCGTCATGCTACCATAGACCAGATCAGAGGTTTCGTGGCTGCACTCGATGCAGGCTTTGAGCGGGTTGCTGTGACCCTGGCTGGGAGCATGTCCTCTGATGCCAGAGATCTCCGTGCAATAGGGGCAAGGGCTGGAAGGAGCCCTCTGATCCTTGCGGTACACACAACCGGCATAGGCAGGGATGAGGCTGCTGCTCTGGCAGACACCTGTGATATCATATGGTCCTGCGCGTCCAGGGCCGTCAGGGAGGTCGCTGGGGAGAGGGCCATGCTCCAGATAGGTGTATCGATACCGGTATTCGCCATGACCCAGGAGGGAAAGCGGCTCGTCCTGAACAGGGCGCTGCATTTCAGAGGCAAACTTGTGATCCACAGATCGAGCCTGCCATATCTGCATGCGGATCGCCAGCCGAGCCCTCTGATATAGTCTCCCGCCTCGCCTCTCGCATATGATGATTGCACCTACCCGGCGGCTCTGGTGCGAAGGTTCATATTTGCAGGCTCATAGCATAATTCTGTGCTGATCAACAGGATGCTCCATCTCGGAGAGGACGAGTGCGTATTCCTTGCGGAGGAATCCCTCGAGGACCTCATATGGCTCCCGGTCACAAGAAATATTGTGGCTGAAGCCGGTAGTTTCGATCGCGCCATTGCTGTAAACGACAGGTCTCTTGCGCTGCACTCGGAGCCCCAGGATCTCTGGATCCTCCTGACCGATCTTTACTCAGAGAGCAGACCTGTGATGGAACTCATCAAAGGCATGGATTGCGAAAGGGTCGATGCAGATGAGGATGAGCTCTTCCAGGCCATAGTGGAGTGCCTCTCGGTATCGCTGATGGAGGGCATATTCTGCGATGGGTGTGCTGAGAGCGGGACCGTTCACCATCCTGCGGACAGGATATCCAGACTTGAGAGCATGCTGAAAGAGCTCCTTGAGGATCTGCTGGACGATGGCTCTCGGCTGCTTGAGGTTGGATGCGGAAGCGGCACTGGAACAATGGTTCTCAGGAAGCTCGGAACAGACCCATGGGCGATGGACGTGGACCGGTGCGAGGTGTGCCAGGGTCTGAGAGCTGGCGCTCTGGACCCCTTCAGGACATTCGTGCTGGATGCCAGGCTCCTCCCGAGGTTCTTCAGCACGGAGAGCTTCGATGCTGTGATCGGATTCATGGTGGGGTTGATAGACGACTCGAACTGGCACATCTGGAGGGATATAATAGTTAAATCATCATCACTCGCCAGGAGCACGCTACTCTACACGGTGTACTCCAAGAGGGAGGCTGAGAGGATCGCAGATCTTCTCGGAGGTCTCGGCTGGAAGGGCAGTCTTATAGACAACAGCAGCTCCATAGCCGTATACGATCAGTGGGTGTATCTGGGACGGAGGAGCTAAGATCGCTGATCGCGGGCACGTTGCGATTACGTTAGCATGCCTTTGGATTAAGGGATGCGAGCCCGCGATCGCTGATGCAATTATTGTGGACGCTTGTGTTCAGCAACTTGTGGGTCATGCGGTCCGGTTGCTGAATCCACTCATCCCCTCGCCGGGCCTTCGACGCAGTCGAAGATAAGTCGAAACCGGCGCATAGCATGAATTTTCTTCGGGGGAAGTCATAAGATGAATAAGAGCGATTGTGGATACCGGTCAGTCCTCGCTGGGCCGGGCTGCATGTGATCATTTTGCATCAACATTTATAGATATGTATTCTTCATTCAGCTTTATGAAATAAACAAAATCACCATTCACAACGTTTATATATCAATTGAGATTGATGCGTTGTGTGGTGATTGCTTGCTGGACAAGATCTTTGGCAGGATGAGTGGTGGTTGCTGTGGGCGTGTTATCAGCCTTCAGCAGATAAACGTTGGAGGTCGCCTCATAGGCATCATGGGAATGAACGAGGTCTTTCAGGAGTATTTCAGGAAGGGAAAAACGCCTGACGACTCAGTCGGCGATGAGCTTGTAAAAGACCTCAGGAAATTCAACTACATCGCTGAGGGAGCGGAAGAGCTGTACAAAGAGGCCTTCTTGAGGGAGTACAGGCGGTACTACGAGGCCAGAACGAAGTAGAGCCAGTCATTTACTCTATTTTGGATGCAGGATACCTTATGTCTTACCTGCATCAGGCTCTGGATATTCGGGGTGGTCGGGTGTTTCATGACAATTTAGTTGTAGCTGTCGATTTCTTTGTGAAGATCGCATTAGAACTGACCGTTCTGTTCATAGGTGTGACCTTTCTCGTGGGACTCATTCGGGAGTATGTGCCGGATGAGACTGTAAAGAGGGCTCTTGGCGGCAGACACATCGTTGAAGGCAGCGTTTTAGGTGCTGCTTTTGGTGCGCTAACACCGTTCTGCTCCTGCTCCACAATACCGCTGCTTCTTGGGATGCTCAATGCCGGAGTCCCATTTGCAGCCTGCATGGCGTTTCTGTTCTCTTCCCCACTGCTGAATCCCGTCATATTATCGCTCTTCCTTGTGCTGCTGGGATGGAGGGTTGCTCTGCTTTACCTCATCGTAACCTTTGCGGTGGCGGTTTCGGCCGGTCTGGTACTGAACGCCCTTGGCTTTGAATCTCAGGTGAAGTCTGTGGCTTTTGTGAGGGATGATCAGCCAGCGCAGGATGCAGGATCGAGGATACGGAGATCGGCTGATTTTGCTCTCGCCCTCTTCCGTCAGCTCATGCCGTACCTTCTGCTTGGAGCAGGTATTGGGGCGTTCATTTACGGTTTTGTGCCTTCAGATCTCGTTGTCCAGATTGCTGGGCGGGACAACCCTCTCGCCATCCCTGCGGCTGCCCTCATCGGCATCCCCCTCTACATCAGGGCTGAGACGATCCTTCCAATAGGCCTGGCTCTCATCGGGAAGGGCATGAGCGTCGGTGCTGTGCTCGCGCTCGTCATAGGTGGTGCTGGCGCAAGCATTCCCGAACTCTCCCTGCTGTCGGCCATGTTCGAGAAGAGGCTGCTTGCGGCATTTGTGCTCACCATCTTCACAACAGCAGTGGCTGCAGGTTACCTGACAAACCTCCTGTAGCTTTTGCAGGAATGGCCACCGTCTTCAGGCACTGATGAGGGGCGGAGCCCCCCTCAGGTCTGATATGGCGATGATCTCCTCTCTGATGGAGGAACGTGGCTCTCAGAGAGTGCATGTATGCACGCTCCGACGGTGGAGATCTGCTCTTCATAGCGTGGTTTTCAATGCGATCGTATGATTGCAGCGCTCTCTTCAGCTCTCATGCATCGGGCTAAAGATCTGAGCTCAATCAGTGACCGGCGAGAAAGTCCTCGGGTCGAGCGAGATCGCGGCCTCACAGAATGAGCATGCTGTCTCAAGGTATCTGTTCTCGCTTATCGCGCGGTCCACATTCTCCTGTGGTGTGAGGTACTGTGTCATCTCCTCTCTGCATATCGGGCACCTGACCCTGAGCCACTCCAGCCTGGTGAGGGATCTGACGATCCTTATCAGATCTGCCACTGCGTTCGCGAACGCACCGGACGAAAATGTGATGGGAACAACATCCTCGATGAAGAATGTCACCTCCACCCCATCCTCTGCGATCGGAATTATGAGGTGATCTACAGCCTTAGCGAATCCTATCTCCATGTTGACAGTCCTGGAGAATATCGAGTTCGACGTCAGGATTGGCACAAAGCATTCCGATGATCTTATGCCGAAGGACGCCCACTCTGCCCTGGAGATGCCGCGATGGTATCTGAATTGAGACGTGAGCGTATCGAGACAGATGCGGTAGAGCGCAGAGCTGATTTCTCCTGCAAGATCAGCGTCAGACTGGCTGTGAGAGATGTATATCTTGGAGATCATGCTTTATCCAACCCTCGACGAGGGCACATAAACTGGCATTATCATAGCCCCCTCTCCCCATCTATGAATGCCCGTGATTTTAAAGGCGCTCTGTGGCATCCGCAGAGGACCCAGGACGCCATCAGACTTCCATGTAAAAATAACTCTGAAGCATTATAAGCCTTGTGACATCTGAGGATGTGTTGGCTTTCTGCGCCCCGGCACGCCTAGCTCTGTCATGATCTCAATAATAAAGATGATGTGCGAGCATGTCCCGAAGCCTGTCCAGTGATATCCGCTACCATTCCACCCAGCCCGAGGGTTAATATACAGGCATGAGTCTGAGTAGCATACTGTTGAGGAAACCTCATGCCAGCAAGTCTGGCTCAATGATAGTCCATCCCTGCACCCGGGGAGGTATTATGAAAGAGAAATGGCTCATGGCGCTTGCACCTGAATGGGATGATGTAAAGCCGCTGATAACCACAGCGCTCGAGTCCGGCTTCGACTGTGTGGTTGTGAGCAGAGATCACATCGATCTTGTGAGGGAGCTCGGGAGCATTAAGATCGCGTGCTTCGGCCGCGAGCGCGGCTCTGAGGATATTCTGATACTGGATGCATCAGTGCCAAGGGAGAAACAGATCGAGGCCGTCGAAAATATGGGCAGGCCCATCGGGGGTTATGTTGAGATACGCTCCAAGGAGGATGAGCTCTTCGCCGCAGAGCTCGGCAAACATGTCGATTATCTCCTTGTTGTCGGAACCGACTGGAAGGTCATACCGCTGGAGAACATGATCGCAGCGCTCCAGGGATACGGCTGCAGGATAATCAGCTGCGTCCGCTCCTCAGAGGAGGCAGAGGTCGCCCTCTCCACACTCGAGCACGGCGCTGATGGCGTGCTTCTTGATACCCGAGACCCCTCTGAGATCAAGCGGGTCCAGGCAGCCGCAGAGCGCTCTGGGATGAGCAGGATAGACCTGAAGGCCGCGACCGTGGTCTCTGTCAGGCCGGTCGGCATGGGCGACAGGGTATGCGTCGACACCTGCAGCCTGATGCGGAGGGGCGAGGGGATGCTTGTCGGCTCACAGTCGAGGGCGTTCTTCCTGGTGCAGAGCGAGGCCGAGGAGAGCCCGTATGTTGCGGCAAGGCCGTTCCGCGTGAATGCCGGAGCGGTCCATGCCTACATACGGGTTGGGGATAAAACCCGGTACCTGTCAGAGCTGAAGAGCGGTGATGAGGTAACGATAGTGGGCGGTGACGGGATGACGAGAAGCGCGGTTGTCGGCAGGGTCAAGATCGAGAGGAGGCCGATGATCCTGGTCGAGGCAGAGGTCGATGGCGACAGGGTGAGCACGCTCTTGCAGAATGCTGAGACGATAAAGCTCGTGTCCCATGACGGAACCCCGATATCGGTGGCAGAGCTGAAACCCGGTGATAAGGTTCTGGTGCATGTTGAGGACAGCGCGAGGCATTTCGGCATGAGCATCGATGAGACGATAATCGAGAGATGATCGAGGGGTCTCAACAGCGGAGATGTGCATGATGGATGTGCAGCAGAACGGTTGATCTTGGAGGCCTGAGGATCCGAACCCCTGCGATCGTCGCCTCGCTCGGGGCAGATGCGGAGCGCGCAGCAAGGAGCGCCGAGTCAGAGGGGGCGGACATAATAGAGGTGCGTCTCGATCTTCTCGAGGATCCAGATGTGATCAGAGACATAAGGGCGTCAGTATCGCTGCCACTTATGGCCACGAATCGCATCCCATCAGAGGGCGGCTCCTTCAGGGGGTCTGAGGAGCGACGGATAGGTGTTCTCATGGATGCATCGCGCTTTTCCGATATCATCGACATCGAGCTGATGGCGCCAGGGAGGGATCAGCTGCTGGAGAATATCTCATGCCCTGCTCTTGTATCATACCACGACTTCAGCGGCGTGCCGGAGAACGTGCAGGCCATAATAGAGGACGCCAGGAGCGCGGGCGCTGATGTGGTGAAGATAGCCGTCACCCCGCGCTCCATGCGGGAGGCGCTGGATCTCCTGAGAATTCTCCTGGATGAATCACATCCCATCTGCGTGATCGGCATGGGCGCTGTTGGGAGGCATCTGAGGGTTGTGGCCCCCCTCTATGGCTCTGTGCTGACCTACGGCTATGTTACAGAGCCCACTGCACCGGGGCAGATGAGCATCAGGGAGCTGGATACCGCTCTCAGGTGCCTGGGGGCGAGATGATGCTGAAGTGAAGCGCAGTCTCTAGATATGGCGAAAATGAAAGGAGGGAGCAAAAGTCGTCTGGGATGTAGGAGGGAGGAAAAATGGTACGACTTTTGCCACATCCGCTTACGTCTATAGTCGAATATAAATCTTTCGGTCGCAGCGGGGCTGTTCGGCGCAGATCTCTAAGACCTCTCTGGCCCAAAATCGGGGTCTCGGGCTCTAATCACTTATGATTTTGCCGGAATCGACAGCCTCGGGCGAGATCTTCCATGCGCCTGGAGGGACTGAGCACTGCGGGGGTTTCATGAAGAGTACATATCCCTCGCACGATTCACGATCTTTTCTCCCGGACCACATGATCTTGACATGGATTGCATGGTATCGGCCAGTGGCCGGCAGCAGGCAAACCTCTCGATGGAGAACAGGAGCATTCGCCGGATTATCGTCTTCCCGTCCCATGATGAGGATATCAGGCTGTTATGCAGGTTAATAAAAATTGTTTGATCTCTGAGCTGCACCAGGATTGCATCACAGCAGACCTGATACAAACATGGCTGCGCATGCTACTGCGAGAACACCTATCCAGTACGGAAAGACATTTTTCATTTTATCACAAACCTCCAGTAGGTTAATGTATTTCTGTACAAAAAGGTATTTAGTCTTTTGCATGTGCGACGCTGGAGACCACGACATCAGAGTCATGCCAAAAGGATGTGGTCTCATCCCGGTGATTCGGCGGACAGGTGATCTCGCGGAAAGATGGAGTGCCGGTTGATGCTGGATCGATTGCCAGAGTTTGCCTCTCCGGCGATTCAACCACATGAGCCAAGATGAGACCCGCGTGGACTGCCGTTGGACTCGAGCTGTTCGTATTCTGGCGTTGGGTGTGGATTCGCCATATGAGGGTTCGCCGGTATATCACCTCATGAATTCGGTGAGTCACATGATGTTGATCTCAGCGGGAGGCGTGGGCAACCTGTTAATCCAATGGATGCATGCGTCCCTGCATTTGTCCCTGCACCGAACCGATGACTCAGCCATTGATTGTATGGCGATCGTGAGACAAGCGAAAACAGTTAAATCCGATCCCCCCAACCTTGGATCCGTATGCCCGAGCCTCAGAAGACGCAGGATCTCGTCTCCATAGAGGTCAGCGGCCTCAGCGCATCCCTGCTCATGACACACGGCTCGATAAGCCTCTGGTTCGGAAGGAGCGCGACTCCGTCGCTTGTATCCCGGATCATAAGAACGATCGCTAGGATTGACTGCGCTGCAGAGCACGAGCGGGTGATAATCTGCGACTTCGATGAGATAGGCGATTTTGAGGGCAGGGGGTATGTTCTGACATCATACGCGCGAAGCGGCGATATGTACAGGGCCATCTTCGTCGTTCCCTTCTCAAGGGAGGAGGCTCTTGATTTATTCATCGATTCGATCCTAGATGCCATCTCGAATGGCGATGTCAGCGTGAGCCTGCGCTGGCGTGGCGGCCCTGTGCGCATGAGGGCTCTCTGCGAGGAGCTCAAAAGGCTGAACTACTTCACGAGATTCATATCAAACTACAGAACAGATGAGTGATTGGAATGCGATTTGCGGAGCACATCATGGAGATTGAGAGCTCTGGTATACGGAAGTGCTTTGATGGCGCCGGACCTGGCGCGGTCAACCTGAGCATCGGGCAGCCTGACTTCGACACTCCAGGGCACATAAAAGAGGCGGCGATCAGGGCGATCGAGCGAGGGATGACCGGCTACACGCCAAACCTGGGAATACCTGAGCTGAGGGCAGCGATATGCGAGAAGCTCGGACGCGAGAATGGGATGAAATACACTCCGGATCAGGTGATGGTGACATCGGGCGCGAGCGAGGCCCTCTTTCTGGCAATCGCAGCCGTCACATCTCCCGGGGATGAGGTGCTGATTCCGGATCCGGGCTTCGTCTCGTACAGGCCGCTGGTCCAGACAGCCGGAGGGCGTCCGGTCGGTGTGCCCCTCGATCAGGAGCTGAAGCTCTCTGTCGATGCAGTTGCAGAGCGCATCACTCCGGAGACGAGCGCGATCATAGTTAACTCGCCCGCAAACCCCACAGGAGCTGTCCAGTCGGAGAGCGAGATCCGGGGGCTTGCAGAGCTCGCCGAGGATAACGACATCGCCCTCATCTCGGATGAGGTCTACGAGCACTTCATATACGAGGGGGAGCACGTCAGCCCCGGCAGGTACAGTGAGAATGTCATAACTGTGAACGCTGTCTCGAAGACGTACGCCATGACCGGATGGAGGCTGGGCTACCTGGCTGCGCCTCCGGAGGCCATCGATGTCATGCTTAAAATCCATCAGTACATCCAGGCATGCGCATCATCCATATCACAGGCCGCCGCGCTCGCGGCCATAACAGGGCCGCAGGACTGCGTGCGGGAGATGAGGGAGACCTTCCAGCGTCGGAGGGATATGATGGTTCGCGGCCTCAGAGATCTTGGAATTGATCTGGTTATCCCGAAGGGGGCGTTTTACATATTCCCAAGGGTCGGAGATGGCGATGAGTTTGCGGCCAGGCTGAGCTCAGCCGGTGTCATAACGGTGCCCGGGTCTGCATTCGGAGCGAATGGAAGGCCGTACATACGGATATCATACGCCACATCCGACGAGAGCCTCAGGCTTGCTCTGGAGAGGATCAAGACCGTCATGGAGTGACCCGGGAGAGGTGCAGAGGAAACTCCTAGTGTTCATGGGCAGCTGATCTGGCAGTAGCTGCCCTCTGTTCAGATCAACTCTGGGATAATGTCGAATTGCCTGTGAAGATGAAGTTCATCCTTGCACATCCGGCTTTCGAGCGACGCCTCAGTGCAGCAGCTTCACCCTTATCTTCCCGAAGTCCTCCTTTATATCGACGGCGAACCCCATGCCTCTGAGGATCTCCTCGACCTCGGTCCTCACGAACTTCTTGCTCAGATCAGAGGAGAGTATCAGCGTGTACTCACTCTCGGATGTCCTGCTCAGCTTGAATAGGTTGCACGCCTCCAGTCTTTTCAGAATAACATCTGCGTTGTAGAGCCTGTGCCTGAACTGCTCCGCATGTGCCTTGCATACGTCCTTGTGTTTCTCCCAGAACGCCTCAGCATCGGGGTGGGTATCGATGAACCTGAGGAAGAGGAGCCAGTGATCTATGTCGAGTATCACGTGCTCCCCTGCGGAGAGCATCTCCGCGTGCGTGTAAAGCTTTCTGTCCTCCACAGATTCGAATATGCCCCTGTGGCGGCTGTAGAACTTCAGCGCCTCCCTCATCATCTCGCTCTGAGAGATGCCGAGCTCGTCCCTTAGCTTCCTGAATATCCTGGCGGTCTCTTCGTCCATGGATATCGTTATCCTCTCAGGTGCCTTCATGGTTCCTCCCGGCTGTCATCACGAAATCCCGCCTCACCGGACACACTCCTGCCGCCACAGTCCGGGCACCGCTCGTTCCTCTCAATCGGGATCTCGTCCATCTGGGCGCATCTCCCGTCCCATATGAGGAGCCTGCTGGCAAGCGGCTCGCCGAGGCCCGTGAGCATTTTGATCGCCTCCATAGCCTGGATCGAGCCGATGATGCCGCATGTCGCACCTATGACAGGAGGCGCAGCCCTCGGCGGTGGTTTGGGGAATACGCATCTCAGGCACGCAGTCCTTCCGGGAATGATTGTGGTGACCTGCCCGTCGAACCCTGATACAGCGCCATGGACCAGAGGCAGAGCATGCTCAAGCGCAGCCAAGTTCAGGATGTACCTGGCCTCGAAGCTGTCCATGGCATCGACTATGATGTCAATATCATTCAGCAGATAGTCTATGCTGCTCTCCGATATGCAGACATCAACGCCCTCAACCTCGATCGTGGGGTTCA
The DNA here is from genome assembly GCA_029907715.1 of Methanothrix sp. Classification (NCBI taxonomy): domain Archaea; kingdom Methanobacteriati; phylum Methanobacteriota; class Methanomicrobia; order Methanotrichales; family Methanotrichaceae; genus Methanothrix; species Methanothrix sp. Next base: position 8,631 of record JARYLI010000008.1, on the reverse strand, counting down.
GGGATCGCAGCGCCTCCTCAGCTGATAGGGCCTTGCGCAAGCCTGGAACGCGATGCAGTATCTGCCGGTTGAGGTTGCTGAGGTCGACAACATCTGAGTCCGCGATTCTAATGTGTCCAACACCGGCTGCCGCCAGATAGTATGAGGATACAGATCCCAGTCCGCCAGCACCTGCTATCAGAACTCCAGCTTCCTTCAGGCGCTCCTGCCCCTCGATTCCGAGAAGCGGGAGCTGTCTTGCGTACCTCCTCTCCTCTCCCTCTGTGAGCACACTCAGCCTCCGATTATGGCCGGCACGATCGCGATCTCATCGCCATCCCTGAGAGCTGTGTTGATATCGCTCACACTCCTTCCATTCACCAGCACGTAGACGTCATCCTTTATCCTAAGACCGTCAAGCAGCCGCTCATGCCCTCGCAGGGAGAGGAGCGCATCCCTGAGCAGAGAGCCCTCGCCCATCTCCAGAATGAGATCTCCGCCCAGATCTCTTCTCAGAGTGCCAAACGATCGCAGCCTGATCCGCATTCGATTCCAGCCTCCTCGCCCTTTGCAGATCCGAAGACGGCTTTAAGGACTGCAGGCCTGATGCGATTGCTTCCAGCGCCTCTGCCGTCTGACATCACGATCGCTTCAGGGTCCTGAGCGTTACCTGGGGAATTAGCTGCTCGAAGTCCTCCCTGCTGGCGAGGGCTGTGCCCTTCCTGAGGGTCGTCGCAGTGCCTGCTGCCACAGCAAAGATCAAGCACTCGTCCAGCGATTTTCCGTTGACCATGCCATAGATGAAGCCAGCAACCGACGAATCTCCAGCGCCCACTGTGTTCTCGACCCTGACCTGGGGCGGGATCGCATGGTACTCCTCATGGGCTGATACAAGAACTATTCCGCGCGGCCCCATCGAGACCAGCACCACCTCCACGCCCTTTCTGTTTATCTCTCTGGCCGCAGCGAGAACCTCCTCGATCTCCTTCAGCTCCCTCCCGACGAGCTCGCTGAGCTCGTTTATGTTCGGCTTTATCACATCAGGGCAGGCCTCTATCCCGGATCTCAGAGATCTGCCGTCGACATCGAGGAAGACCTTTGCCCTGCAGCCGTTGTGCTCGCACTTCTTCGCCTCTGCCACTATTCTCCTGTACACAGCAGGGCTCAGGCCAGGAGGGAGGCTGCCGCCGATTGTCACAATCTCGGGCGCCCTCAGGGACTCTATCTGCTCTATGAGCATGACGAGCTCATGGGGCCTGATCTCCGGACCCTTCGCGTAAAATGAGAGTTGTCGACCGGTCGAGATCTCGTGGATGATTATGTTTGTTCTGGTCTCTCCAGAGACCCTGATGAAGTCGGTGCCGATGCCCTCGTTGAGGAGCCTGCCCTCAAGCTCCATTCCGGCGAAACCTCCGACGAATCCGAGCGCGGTGCTCTCAACCCCCAGGTTCTTGAGCACCTTCGAGACATCGACGCTCTTTCCGCCCGCGTAGTTCTCCTCTCTGACTATCCTGTTTGGCTCATCATCAGTTATGCGTTCGACCCACATCGTCCTGTCTATTGCAGGGTTCAGTGTGATTGTGTATATCATAATCACCCACTCCTCAGCTGCACCTCGATCCACTAATCTCATACCGGCAGCGGAGCCGTTTGATCTCACTTCCCGATGCTCTCGAACCTTCTGTTTGCCTCCTCCCAGTCGGCTATCTGCCAGAATGCCTCCACGAACTTCGCCCTGTCATTCCTGTAGTCGAGATAGTACGCATGCTCCCAGACATCCAGCACCAGGAGCAGTCTGAACATGGGGTACACGTTGACGTTGTGCTTCTCGATCTGCATTATTATGGGCCTTCTGGTCTGCATGCAGTACGCAAGCGCAGCCCAGCCGGAGCCCTCGACGCTCACAGCGGCTGCTGTGAACTCCTTCCTGAATCGCTCGAAGGAGCCGAACTCACTCTCTATCTCCCGGGCCAGAGCGCCAACAGGACCGCTGCTCGGTGGTTTGCGCAGGTTCGCCCAGAAGAGGCTGTGCAGCAGATGCCCTCCAATGTGGAAGGACAGCTCCTTCAGCGTTGACTTCTGGTCGATCTCCGCTCCATCTCTTCTGGCCTTATCGAGCCGCTCGAGAATGGCGTTCGCACCATTGACGTATGCAAGATGGTGCCTGTCGTGGTGCAGCCTGAGCTGCGCCTCGGAGATGTAGGGCTCCAGGTCGTTTGCGCTGTATGGCAGCTCAGGAAGTGTGTAGAACTTCTGTGTCATAAAAAATAATATGCACAGGTCCTTGATTAACCCAGCGCCTGTGCTCAGCGCATTGCTCTGTAGCCACTCGCGAACTCGCAGTTGACCTCGACGACCTCAGCGTTGAATCCCCTGAGAGAATCGGGCACCGGTCCTAGGGCGTCCGCCTTTTCCTGGGTGTCGATGACGCTTCCGTGCGGCACAAAGCTCCCATCCTTCAGCGTAACACCCATCACCAGCGCCCTGTGGCCTACGAAGCACCTCTCCCCCAGAGTGGACGCGTGCACAACTGCATTGAACCCTATGAAGCTCTCGTCTCCGATCGTCAGTGGGCCGTGGATCACAGCGCCATGTGCGACGCTGACCTTCCTTCCGAGCTTTATGGAGCTGCCCTTCAGCCCGTGGAATATCGCGCCGTCCTGGACGTTGCACTCATCGCCTATGACTATCGGCGTCGCCTCATCCGCCCTTATAGACGCACATGGTCCGATGTAAACGCTCTCCCCTATGCGGACATCGCCTATCACAACCGCAGACTCATCCACGTATGCGGTGGATGCAACACTGGGCATCGATTCCTGGCTGTTCCAGGATGTTCTCGGGTTCCTCCTGAGCATGAGATCCCTCCTGAAAAAGAATGTGATTTCAACGCATAAAGCGTTTTACCAGACCTTGAGATCGATCGCCTCTATCCTGACCCTCGACCCCTCTGAGTGGACGACAACCCCTGAGTGGACCTTCTGCATCATGCAGTGCTCTGGCAGGAATCTGACGGTCCTCCCTACCTCGGGCACTCTTCCACGCACCACCCTGCCCTCGAAGGCCAGGACCATGCATATCCCCAGGTCCCTGCAGTTCCTGCCTTTCGCGGAGAGAGGGCCGACGATGCGGACTCTCGCCACGCCGCGATCGAACTCCAGGACCTCTGCGAAATGAGTTATTGGGCATCCAAGAGGCCTGTATCTTATCAGGTCCCCGGCCTGCAGGGAGCAGTGATCGAGCGGGTGGAGATCCTCTGTGCACGACATATCCCCATCGAGCGGCCCGAGCGAGAACTCTGCCTCCAGACCATCCATGACGCCCACGATCCTCTCGTGGGATGCTCCCCTCTCCAGGATTCTGCGTATCTCCTCCAAACGACCTCTGAAGCGCTCCTGCGACATGAAAGGGCAGCGCGATATATCCTCAGCGGAGGAGAGATGCTCCGCAAAATCCCTGCAGCTCCTGCGCCCGCACTCCCCGCAGTTGTACCCCGGAAGAAGTCTCTCCAGCACTCTCATTCCCCCACGTACTCCGTGAAGCCATCGAGATGTCTCAGAACTCCACGATGGTGTTTCTTCGATACTCTCAGCTCACCGGTGCAGAGCGTGCAGACCGCCAGGGGCGGGTTGTGCCTCAGAAGCATCTCATCCTCTATATCGCTGGAGTCTTTTATGAGATCTGCAAGCTCCCTCGACCCCTTGCCTGTGAGCCCGTTCGCCTCAACGATCCTGCAGCCGGGATTGACCTCGACGATCCTCTCCCTGAAGACCTCCCGCTCCGCCTGCGATACCAGATCCCCTTTTGTGGCGACCACAACATCAGCTGTCGTGAGCAGCGGGCCGATCTTGAGAGGCGTGTTCGGCCCGGAGGTGACATCAATGACGCAGACCGCCAGGGCTCTGTCCGGATAAGGGGCGCACCTGAGACACAGCCCGGCTGTCTCATTCAGGAGAACATCAGCACCCTGCGATCCCGCCCATGAGATCATCTCCTCTGTGTTGTATATCGAGTAGTGATCCGGACACATATCGCGCGCGAGACCGACGCGCACCGGCACGCCCAGTCTTCTGATCCGCGCGTCATCCTCTGTCCAGAGGCAGTCAACCTTGACCACAGCAGCTCTGAGACCGAGATCCTGCAGGTTTTTTATGGCATGAATCATGACAGATGTCTTCCCGGATCCGGGTGTTCCGGCCACTATCACCACCTTCAAACAGCTGCCCCCGTCGAGCTCAGCACCTCCCCGCGCCTTATCAGCTCTCTCAGAGAAAGAAGCCAGGTATCAACCCTGAACAGGGAATCGCAGAAGCGCCTCTCCTCCTCTGTGGTTTCTATGACCTTGACCATCCCGCCGTTTCTCATGACGATCCTGCGCTCTGTCATGAGTGCGAGAAGCGGATCATGTGTGACAACTAACACAATCTTCCCCTCTCCCGAGAGCATCCTCAGAGCCTCTTTCTTCCTTATGCCGGCGTTCTCTATCTCGTCTATGAGGACTATGGGAGAGTCGCTTATGATGGCGATATCTGCAACCATCAGCGCCCTGGACTGGCCGCCGCTAAGCTCTGTCAGGTTGTCATCTCCATGTACGGGCTCTCCGGTCAGGGTGTTCGCCATCTCCAGAACTTTGGAGAGCAGCCCCGGGTCCCTCCCCCTGCTCCTGGCGTGCATGTAAATAAAATCACAGACGCTCATGTCAGCCAGAAAATGCATGTTCTGGGAGAGCTGGGCGACCGGCTTCCTTCTCGGATCATGCCGCATACCCGGATCCGGCGGGGAGCCGTCGATCAGTATATACCGCCTCGATGGTGTATCGCCCTGGGCGAACTGCTCCAGATCTGATATGAGGGAACTCTTGCCAGAACCTGTGGGCCCAACGATGCCTATAACCTCACCGCTCGATATATCCAAACTTCTGACACATTCAGGCATGCCATCCTTATCAAATCCGCCTTTTATCGTGATGATCATGCAGAAACCATCTCCTCTATCGATGCTATTCCATCAGCAGAATCCTGCTGCCCGAGCCTGAGATCGCATTTCAGTCTCATGCGGCTGTAGTCCTCGGCGAGGCGCTTCATGCCGCCGCCTGTTATGTTCAGCAGGATCTCATCATCCCTCCCCACAGATCCGGATTCCACGGCATCTGCAAGCGCTGCAACAGCAACCGCAGCCGCTGGGAGTATGTCGATCCCCTCCGATCTCTCAAAGAGCCTCTGTGCGCTCGCCGCCCGGGTGTTATCCACGCCGTATATCCTCCCACGTGAGGAGATGACCGCGTCCCTGACGCCGCCCGGAACTGCGTATGGCGGGTTCCGGTTGAAGAGCACGTCATCGTGCATCCCCTCAGGGCAGCCGTATGCATCGAAATTCATCTCCTCCTGGCCTGCACCATGCCACATCGCATGCACAGGCGCGCAGGGGATGTTCTGCGCCAGGTGGAGGCGTGGGAGGCTCTCTCCAAAGCGGCCGTCCCCGATGACGCGCATCGATGCCTCCCAGACAGCTATCCCGCCTGTGCCGCTCCCTATCGCCTGGAAGTAGTGGGCCGGCAGGGATCCAGAGCGTCTCACATGATCGAGAAGCACCGTGCCCATGCCATCCCTCCTCGCGATGTTCCTGGCGCCGCCCTCTGGCCTGAAGCCGTTTCTTGAGGATAAAACACCGGCGAGCTTTATCGCGTCAGCGTAATCTCCCTCCACCCCAACAACCAGCACCCTGCCAGGCTCGACGGTCGTCCAGAGCCTATCCAGTGATGGTACTGGCACAAAAAGGACAACCGGCTGTCCGGTGATGGAGCAGACCTCGGCGAATGCCCTTGCGGTGTTGCCTGCGGATGCCACAACCAGGATCTCCTCTGCACCTCTATCAAGAAGCATCTGCATCGTCGGCGCTGCCTCGAGCTCCTTGAAGCTGCATGTCCTCATCAGCGCCCCGCGCTCCGGCCAGTACCCCGAGAAGCTGATGTACAGGCACTCCAGATCCAGCTCGTCTGCGAGCCCGGAGCTCCTGTAAGTCACCGATGATGATCCAGTGCTTGGATTCCATCCATCCACTGGCAGCCAGTCGATGAAAGACCAGATGCCAGGAAGCTCTCCGGGATTGAATCTGCGCTCGAGGTAATCTGCCCTGGGAAGACCGCCGTCCAGAGGACATGAGGTGGCGCCGTCGCTCAGAACATTTCCGCATCCGGCACACCTCAGAGTGTACTCGCCCATGCTTCCAGGTTGGCCATTGCAGCATATAATCTTTTCTGTTTTGTACAATTAGAATGCCTTTTTGTGAAATAAAATGATAATTTATTATCCAGAAAGGACAAAAACCTGATCGATGAGAATATCTAAGATGCGTGTCTCCGGTGAGGTGTATGTTGCTTGCAGTTGATGTCGGGGCGGGCACTCAGGACATTCTCCTCTACAGGGAGGATGTGGAGCCTGAGGGGCTGTACAAGATGATCATGCCCAGTCAGACAGTGGTGATTGCGAGTAGGATCAGAAGTGCGACAGATCGTGGAAGTGATGTCTTCCTGCATGGATACACGATGGGCGGGGGACCTCTGACCGCTGCGGTCAGGAACCATATCGCATCCGGTTTCAGAGTCTATGCGACAGCTGATGCAGCCCTGAGCATGCATGATAACCTCCAGCGCGTCAGATCCATGGGTGTGGTGATCACCAAGGACCCGCCTGAGGGCTGTGTTGATATCAGGACGGGCGATGTGGAGCTCACGGCTCTGCGGAGAGCATTCAGATCGTTTGATATTGATCTGCCGGAGGCGATCGCGGTCGCGGTCCAGGATCATGGCTTTTCTCCGGAGAGATCGAACAGAGCCACGCGGTTTGATATAATGAGAGCAGCTCTGAAAAACGGCGGACGGATCGAGGATTTCGCCCACAGAGAGCCTCCGGAGGTTCTGAGCAGGATGCGTGCTGTCTGGAGGCATCTGCGTGATGAGGGAATGGATGTGATGCTCATGGATACAGGCCCGGCTGCGGTATTCGGCGCTCTTGAAGAGAAAGGATGCAGAATGCCTGCCCTTGTGCTCAACATAGGGAACGGTCATACGATTGGAGCTCTGGTGGATGATTGGAGGATCACGGCGATCTTCGAGCACCACACATCCGCAATCGATCCTGAGAAGCTTCATCTTATACTGAAACGGTTCTGTGCCGGAGAGCTCACGAACAGCGAGATCTTCGAGGACGGCGGCCACGGGGCTCATACAGAATATGTTCCCGGTGAGGTGAGATCGATTCTCGTCACAGGACCGAGGCGATCTGGTTTCGTGCAGAGGATGAACATGAAACTCACACAGGCCGCCCCCTGGGGGGATATGATGATAGCTGGCTGTGTTGGACTTGTCAGGGCGTGGAGAGCGCTTAGGGGGTGATTGTGATGGAGATAGGCAGGGGCGCTGAGGCCATACTCACACGCGACGGTGATGTGGTGAGAAAGTGGAGGCTCCCGAAGAGCTATCGCATGAGGGAGCTTGATGAGCGGCTTCGTGCGGAGAGGACTGTTATGGAGGCGAGGATAATGGCCGAGGCCAGGCGCGCCGGAGTCCCGACGCCGATAATCAGGGATCTCTCGAGGTTCGAGCTCGTGATGGAGTATGTTGATGGAAAGAAGCTCAGGGATATCATAACTCCGGAGCTCTCAGAGCGTGTGGGGGAGCTCGTCGGAAGACTTCACAGAGCAGGAATCGTGCATGGGGATCTCACGACATCGAACATGCTCCTGAAGGACAACCGGATATACTTCATCGATTTCGGCCTCGCCTACCACGACCAGAGCATCGAGGCGCAGGGTGTTGATGTTCATGTCTACTTCCAGACTCTGAGAAGCACGCATGATGATGCAGACGCTCTGATAGATGCGTTCAGGCGCGGCTACAGAAGAGCGTACCAGCGCGCAGATGCTGTTCTCACCAGGGTCGAGGAGATACGATCCAGAGGAAGGTATCTGTAATCTCTTAATATCTCAGGCCCTGATTTTGAACCTGATTTTACAAAAAAGAGCTGGAGAGCGATAAGCTCTCCTCAGTTCCTCCTGCTGACAAGGTATGCGACCGCAAGGAGTCCGGTCACTGCGAAGACCGCCTCGAATCCGGGAGCGCCCTTCTCAGCTGCAGGCTTTGCCTCTGCCTCTGCGGCAGGCTTCTCCTCGGTCACGTTGGTCGGGGCAACCTCCTCGACCTTCTTCTCCTCGACTACAGGCTTCTCCTCGGTCACGTTGGTCGGGGCAACCTCCTCGACTACAGGTGCGGGAGCAGCGCCCTCAATGGTCGCCTCCTTGTATATGTAGAACCTGAGCGGGTTATCAGCGTCGATTACGTCCTGGTCGGCTGTCTTGACGTGGATGCCAGCCATCAGGGCGATGTCCTTGTTCTTGTTCAGTGTTATGGCGTTGTCCTTGGAGATTCTCATCTTGTCGTACTCTGTATCGACGGAGACATCCATTGGCTGATCGGAGACCTGGAATATGCCCTTGACTGTGGCTATATCCTGGTCAGCGCCGCGGAATGCGTTCTTGAAGTGGACGCCGATTATGACGAGCTTCTCAGTGTCGCCGATGTTCTTCTTGTAGTAGTATGTCTGATCGCTCATCGTGGCGCCTTCTTTGGACGGGGAGATGACCTTTGTGTCAACG